>JBKPQA010000168.1:0-5690 GCA_046733835.1 Actinomycetota bacterium | reverse complement strand
ACGCCGCGTGGTCGAGGCCATCAAGGGCGACGACGGTGGTGCACTGCGGCGCATACCTCTCGACGGCGTCGGGCGAGTACATCGGCGTCGAGTCCGGACCCACGCCCCACTGCGCGTGCAGCCAGCGAACCGGCACGCCGAGGTCCTGCCACGGCAGGCGGCCGAAGAAGATGTCGCGACTGTCACCGACCAGGGCCTCGGGCGCGAGGCGGACGAGCCCGGCGCGGAGATCGTGCTCGAGATAGTGCCGCAGCAGCGGGTCGTCACGGTTGAGGAGCGGGGCGGTCGTGGAGCAGAAGTAGTCAAGGTATGCGTCGGCAGTTTCCCAGCGCCGGCCGAGCCGGCCGAGCCGGTCGGCGAAGGCGAGCTCGACGTTGTCAGGCGTCAGGCCGGGTGGCGGCTCGACCGGAAAGCCGCCGTCGACGAGGACGAGATCGGCGACCCGGTCGGGGTGTCGGCGGCGGAGCTCCACGGCGACGAAACCGCCCATGGACATGCCAAGGACCGGGACTCGCTCGAGATCGAGGGAGTCAAGGAGCAGGGCCAGATCGTCGGCATGCCGAGCCAGGCCGTAAGGGCCGGGGACGTCGACGCTGTCCGCGCGCCCGCGCAGGTCCGGCGCCACGAGGGTCAGCTCCGGCGCCTCGGCGTGCAGCCAGGACCACAGCCGGCGGTGGCTGCTGATGCCATGGATCGCGAGGACCGGTTCGCTGGTCCCGTCCAGAACCTCGTACGCGAGGTCGCCGCCGGGGATGGCGACGGTGCCTGCTCCCGATGCGGGCCGGGGCGATGTCGAGGTCATGCGCCCACCGTAGGTGCTGGGCCTAATGTAGCGACTTGAGCGGCAAGCATGACTGGTGCCACGCCATGGCACGACTAGGCGCCGGCCTGTCGAGGCGAGTAACCCAGGCCCCCAGCTCGTCGAGGCCCAGCTCGGAGGACTCGGCGAGCTCTTCAGTCCGCGACCAGGGCGCCTCCACATCCCGAACCACTCCGCTCCCGCGGTGACCCTGCGCAGGGTGACCCCTGCCCAGCCGTGACCCGCGCAGCCGGACCCGCGCAGCCGTGACCCTGCGCAGCCCTGAACCTGCGCAGCGGTGTTACCCGGCCGTTGTGGGGCCGGGTGCAGGGCGCGGTCATCGTCGTTGTCCGTCGTAGGAGCCGGGGGTGAGGTCCCAGGCAACTTGCCCGTCGGCGTCGATTGTCGCCGTAAGGCGATGGTCGTGGACCCAGCGATGGTGGTATCCGCACAACAGGGTGGCATTGCTGAGATCCGTAGGGCCACCGTCGGCGTAGTGGCGGATGTGGTGTCCGTCGCACCATTGCGCGGGCATGGCGCAGCCAGGGATCGTGCAATGCCCGTCTCGCAACCACAGGGCCTTGGTTTGGCCCGGCGTGAACCAGGGTGTGCTCTGGCCCAGGTCCGGGACGTGCCCGGGTCCGCCCATGACAGCGGGGAGAATGCCGGCGTCGCAGCCGATTCTGCGCACCGTCTCGGGGGCCAGAACCGTCCCACTGTCGGCCGACCCGATCGTGGTGGCGGCGCCGACCCGGGCAACCAAGTCGTCCATGTCCACGGTGAGGAACAGTTGCGCCTTGGCCGCCGTGGGTACCCCGTCCGGACAGGCCACGGCCCGGCGGACCAGCTCGAGCAGCGCGTCGGCGCGGCGCCGGTCCGACCCGCGCCGGTCCGGAATTCCTTCGGTGGGTCGAGGTGCGGACAATGGGCCCAGGGCCGCCTCGAGAACCGTCTTGCCTTCGACGTCCAGGCGCAGCGCGTACTCGAAGATGCCGTCGCCCTGGTCGTAGGGCTGGGACAACGCCACCCGTCGGGCGGCCGCGTCCTGGTCGGCCTGCAGCTCACCGTCGGCGCCGTAGTCGGCCAGCAGCCGCGGCCGGACGGCGCGGATCTCCCGTGGCCCGAACCGGGCGGCCAGGTCGATCAGTGCCTTCCACACGGTTGGCACGGCCGGCGGGTGCAGCCGTTGGGTCAACCGGTCCATCTCGGTCAGACATACGACCGCATTCCCGACGCCGACCCGGCCGGTCTCGACCGCCTCGCACAACTGGTCGACCTTGGGGTCGCGCAGCCGCTCCGCCAGCCGCATCAGCCGACCCGCCCCGCCGGCGCGCAAGCTCGGCGCCCACTCCCGGACCCAAGGGACGCCTGCTATTCCCGCCGCGACGGCAGCAACCGCTCGATCTTCGCCGCCTTCCGCCTTGCTGCCCTGCTCGCACTGGTCCGGCTCGGTGACCGGGTCTTGGCGCGGGTCTGCGGGCGGGCCGGTGTAGCTGGATGCCTCCCCACGCTCCAACGCCTCCGCGACCACCACGACGCGAGCAGCCTCGCCGAGCCGGATGAGGTCGTCGATCTCGGCGAGCACGGGCCCGAGATCGGCGCCGCCGACCTGCCACAACACCGATCCGATGTCGGTCAGAGCCTCGCGGGCAGCGGCCAGCGCCTCCCGCCGCTGACCAGCTCCCGCAACCGCCTCGATGCCCTCAACCTAGGTGCCACCACGGACAGCCAAACGTCGACCGCAACTCCTGAATAGCCTTTATCCACAGGGAGATCCGTCCGGTCTGACGTCCCGACGGCGGCTCGCGCCTCGGCGGCTCGCTGTCACGGCGATGGGTCAGGCCGCGGCGTTGGGTCAGGCCACGGCGACGGGTGAGGCCACGGCGATTGTTCAGTCCTCGCGCAGCTCCGAGGGCAGGTCCGACGTCCGCATCAGGACGCAGAACTCATTGCCTTCAGGGTCGGCCAGCACCGCCCACCCGCGATCAGGCTTGCGCAGGTCGTTGACCATCGTCGCCCCCAGGCCGAGGAGCCGCTCGATCTCCTCGTCGCGGGTGCGGTCGGTCGGGCGAAGGCAGATGTGCATCCGGTTCTTGACGGTCTTGGGCTCCGGAACCTTGAGGAAGAGCAGCCAATGGCCGTCCGGCGCTTCGAGACCACATTCCTCGTCCCCAGGCTTCTGGTCCTCGTCAGTGAGCCGGAAGTCCTCGAGGACGTCTTTCCACCACATCGTCTGGGCGTAAGGGTCGTCGGCATCGATGCAGAAGTTGCTGGTCTGGGAAGCCATGAGCGGAACCGTGTCATCCGGCTCCGACAGCCGCCACTCGATTACCGAGCGACACGCATACCCCTTTCTGCGTCAATCTCGGGCCGCGGCTAGACGCGCGCATACAGTCCGATTCATGGATCCCGTGCAGAACCCGTATGCGCCTGGTGCCGGCCAGCGGCCCCCCGAGCTGGCGGGGCGGGACGAGCAGCTGGCGGCATTTGACGTGACGCTCGAGCGGGTGGCCGCCGGCCGCCCGGAGCGCTCGGTCGTGCTGACCGGGTTGCGCGGTGTAGGCAAGACCGTGCTGCTCAATGCGCTGCGCTCGGCCGCGGTCCGGGCCGACTGGGGCACCGGCAAACTGGAGGCGCGGCCGGAGCAGCCGCTACGCCGCCCACTGGCCGCGAGCCTGCACATGGCGATCCGCGAGCTGGGCCATCCACGGTCGGACGAGGTGCTCGGGACCGTCAAGGCGTTCGCGTCTCGCGAGGCCGGCTCAGGATCGCGGCTGCGCGATCGATGGAACCCGGGCATCGACGTCCCCGCGACGTCCGGTCGGGCGGACTCCGGCGATATGGAGATCGATCTCGTCGAGCTCCTCTCCGACGTGGGTGGCCTGGCGGCTGACGTCGGTCGCGGCGTCGCCATCTTCGTCGACGAGATGCAGGACCTGCGGTCTGCGGACGTGTCGGCGCTGTGCGCCGCCTGCCACGAGCTGTCGCAAAACCGGCTGCCCCTCGTCGTCGTCGGGGCCGGGCTACCGCACATCCCGACGGTGCTCAGTGCGAGCAAGTCGTACAGCGAGCGGCTGTTCCGGTTCTCGCGGATCGACCGGCTCGACCGGACGGCCGCGGACCAGGCGCTCGTCACGCCGGCGCGCGAGGAGGGCGTCGAGTTCACGCCGGGGGCCCTCGCCGAGATGTATGCGGTGACCGCCGGCTACCCGTACTTCGTGCAGGCGTACGGCAAGGCGGTCTGGGACGCGGCGTCCAGGACGCCGATCTCGGTTGATGACGTGCGGGTGGCCGCGCCAGAGGCGGAGGCCGAGCTGGGAGTCGGATTCTTCGGGTCACGGTACGAGCGGGCCACGCCAGCGGAGCGCGAGTACCTTCGGGCCATGGCCGAGGCGGCGGTCATGGCCGATGTGGGTGAGCCGGAGGTCGACTCGGTACCGACCGCAGCGGTGGCCGCCCATCTCGACCGGAAGCCGCAGTCGCTTTCCCCGGCGCGCGACGCGTTGCTCAAGAAGGGACTGATCTACTCCGGCGAACGCGGTCGAATAGCGTTTACCGTGCCCCATTTCGGCCGGTACCTCCGAGCAACAGCCAGCTGACGGAGCAGGCAACTCTGCGGAAACTCGGTGGCTCGGACAAGTTGTCGAAGGACGGCGAGCCGCCGGCCGAGTGCGTCCTATCGCCCGGAGTGACCCACGTCTGGAGTCATGCAGGACCTCGCGAACGCGCGCCCATGCTGACTGGGCGGAGCACCCGCGCCGGAGCCGTTCGACGAGGCGCATACCCCCGTGAACGGGACACACGCCTTCCCCGAGGCGGGGCGCGTCGGGGGCACTGGGCTCACGTAGGTCCCCCACCTGGCGCCTGACGTCGGAGCCGCGGCGGCGCAGTCACTTCTAGGGCGCCGCTGTCACCGCGTACAGGTGCCAGGCGCCGGGGACGCCTTTCAACTCATGGTGCCCACGGTCCTCGAAATCGATGCCCGACCCGACCACGAGGTCAGTCACCGTGCGCGAGACCAGAGTCTCGCCTGGTCCAGCCATCGCCATGACCCGGGCGGCCAAGTGGACCGCGATCCCGCCCAGGTGACCGTGGAGCACCTCGATCTCCCCGGTGTGGAGTCCCGCTCGGATCTGCATGCCCAGAGCACGGATCGAGTCGTGAATCCGCAGTGCACACTGCACCGCTCGGGCGGGGCCATCGAATGTCGCCAGGAACCCGTCCCCGGTGGTGTCGATCTCCGATCCGCGAAAAGCCGCCAGCTGCCGCCGGATGGCTTCGTTGTGGGCCGACAGCAGCTCCAGCCAGCGGGCGTCTCCCATCTGGGCGGCGAGGTCCGTGGAGCCCACGATGTCGGTGAACAGCACGGTGGCCAGCTCACGCTGGATGGAGAGCGGTTGGCGAGCGCCGGTCAGGAACTCCTCCACCTCGTCGAGGACAGCCTCACTCGCAACGGTGTAGAAGGGGTAGCAGTCCGCCCCGGGCAGCTCCACCAACCGAGCTCCGGGGACATGCCTGGCCAGGTATCGGCCGAACGCGAGGCGATAGTGCTGGTTGTCCGTTCGGTGCAGCACCAGGGTCGGAGCGGAGATCGTGCGGAGGACGGATCGCACGTCGAGCTGAGTGACCCATCGGTACATCTGTGTCGCTGCCCCGGGAGGCATCGACAGGCGCTGGTACCGGGTGAACCACTCCTCCCATCGGACGTCACCGACCAGGGTCGGGGCGGTCAGCTCGAGCATGGCCGGGCTCTGGCCCCAGTGCTTCTCGTACCGGACCACGAGCTTCTCCCACGTCCGATCCGGCATCCCTATGGGGTAGTCGGGGGAGCGCCGCCAGCGGGCGAATGTGTTCAGCAGGATGAGAGCGCGCACGCGCTCGGGGAAGGTGG
>JBKPQA010000167.1:0-5751 GCA_046733835.1 Actinomycetota bacterium | reverse complement strand
GCCTGGTCTGTCGACAATGGTCCGCTGGCGCACGGTTTCCCGGGCGCGAGGCCACCATTGGTGTGAGCGGTCCTAGTGATCGCCGCTACGCACCGACCAAGGGTTCACTGGCGCACGCCTTTTCGAGGCAAGGCCACCACTGTTCAAGGACGGGTCAGCCGGCGAGCCACTTGTCGCCGACCTCCTGCTCCTTCTCGATCGCGCTGAGGATCGGCCGCTCCGCGGCCTTCTCCACCTTGCCGCCGACCAACGGGATCTTGGCCTTGAGGTCGCCGTCAACGTCGATCCGGGTGCCGGAACCGCCGGCCGCCAGTCGCAGCTTCGCGTTCATCGCGACCGGCGCGTCGCCGATGGCGATGGTCATAGTCCCGGTGCGGGATCCGTCGGCCGATGCCCGGCTCCAGATGATCGTTTCGGTCACTCGCAGCTTCGGCCCGATCATCGACTTCGCGAAGTCCGGAAACCCATCGGTCGAGATGATCCGACTGGTGACGATCTCCGTCTGCTCGCCCTTGGGAGTCACCGACTCGGTGTGGGACAGCGGGCGCGTGGCCTCGACCTTGGCGGTCTGGAAGGCTGGGTCGGCCAGCATGGCGAAGACATCTTGGGGAGTCGCGGCGTAGTCGAAGAACGTCGTGATCCTCATGCGCTCACCGTAGCGAACGGGTTCGTGAAGCCGTGGCCGCCGCCGCGAGCGCCTGGGCACCCTCCGTCATCGCCCGCGCCGTCACCGTCCTCGCCCGACCCAGCTGGCTGGCCAGCCGGTCGGCGCGCCGCTGGAGCTCTGGCTGCGCGCGGTTGCGCTGCTGGGCCAGCTCGGTGGTCAACACCCCCCACGGCTCGAGCACGCGGAGTCCGTCGAGGACCAGTCCGGCCGCCTGCACGGAACCCTCGAGCCGCCGGACAGACTCGGCGATCTCGGCCAGCTCCTGGGCGAACCGCTGCAGCGCCGCACCACCGGCGTCCAGCTGGTCGACCGTCGCGTCGAGCAGGCGGACGTGAGCATCCAGGTCCGCCACCGTCCCTGCTTCAGCGGGGTCCCGGCGCAGCCGCTCTGTCCGTTCCGTCAGCTCAGTTCGCAGCGTCAGCAAGCGTGCTGCGTTGGACCGAAGAGCCCCGCCCAGCTGGGAACAGGACCCCGGATCGCCAGTCGCCCCGTCGATCACGGACGCTCCCGAGGCACGTGGTATGCGTCCGAGCGGGACTCCGTTCCACCCGCCTCCTCGCGCGACTCGGCTCCCGAAGCCGAAAGCCGGCGCAGCGTCTCGCCCACGGCCTCATCGAGCGCCCGCAGCACGTCGGCCGCCTGTTCCACGAAGTCGTCCACCGCCCGCCCGGTCGCCGAGTCACCCGTGTCGGGAACCTGGCCAAGCAAGTCGTCAGCCTCGGTGCGCGCGACCTCGCGGACAGCGGTCAACACGCGAACCAGCCCCTGCCGGCGCGGCCCAGGCGGGGTCACGGACGTGGCCCACTCGATGCGGTCACCGTCCCACCGTAGGCGCTCCGTCGCATACCTCTCCTGTGTTCTCCACCGGCCCTGTGCAGGCGCGCGTCCACCATGTGAACCGGAGCGATACGCTCGAACCGGCACCCGAGGGAGCGTGCCGGACCAGCGGAGGAACACGAAAAGCCATGTCGGCGTCGCTCGAGCAGTCCCGGACCCAACAGTTGCACGCAGCCGCCGACCACTCCCCGGAGGAGTCCCGCAGCGACGTCATCCGGCTGCTGCACGTCTTCTACCGGCACACCGCGACCGAGGACCTGCTCGCGCGGGAGCCCGAGGACCTGCTCGGGGCCGCTCTGGCCGAGCGCGACCTGGCCCGCGAGCGCGCCGTCGGCACCGTCAACGTGGCGGTGACGAACCCGTCCGTGGAGGACGAGGGCTGGACCAGCGGTCACACCATCGTGCAGGTGGTCACCGACGACATGCCCTTCCTCGTCGACTCGGTGACCGCGGCGCTGGGCACCCTCGGTCGCACGGTGCACCTCGTCGTCCACCCCCAGCTGGTCGTCCGCCGCGACGCGGTCGGCGCCCTCGAGCACATCTATGACGAGGACACGCCGGCTTCGGACGAGTTCGGCGTCGTCATCGAGTCGTGGATGCATCTGGAGATCGACCGGGTCGGTCCGGCCGAGGAACGCGAGGAGATCTCCGCCCGGCTGCAAGCCGTTCTCGGCAACGTCCGCGACGCCGTCGAGGACTGGAGCAAGATGCAGGAGCGGTGCCGCAGCATCGCCACGTCGCTGCTAGAGGATCCGCCCAAGGCGATCGAGCCGGAAGAGGTCGTCTCAACCGCCCGATTCCTGGAATGGCTGTCCAGCAACCACTTCACCTTCCTCGGCTATCGCGAGTACACCCTCGAGGTCGACGACGAGGGTGAGGACCTGCTGGCACCGGTGAGCGGCACGGGCCTCGGGATCCTGCGCTACGACCGGTCCGCCACCGAGCCCGTCGCGCGGCTCAACCCGTCGGCGCGCAAGCAGGCGCGGGTGCCGGAGCTGCTCATCATCACTAAGGCCAACTCGCGCGCCACCGTGCACCGGGACACCTATCTCGACTACATCGGCGTCAAGGTGTTCGACGACCACGGGCACGTCACGGGGGAGCGCAGGTTCCTCGGCATCTTCGCCTCGAGCGCGTATGCGGAGTCGATCCTCCACATCCCGATCCTCGCCGAGCGGGTCGAGCACCTGCTGGAACGTGCCGGTTTCACGCGGGACAGCCACTCCGGCAAGGATCTCGTCCAGGTCATGGAGAACTATCCCAGGGACGAGCTGCTCCAGACCGATCCCGACGACCTCCTCGAGATCGCCACGTCTGTGCTGCACCTGCAGGAGCGACGCAAGACCAAGCTGTTCCTGCGGAACGACGTCTACGAGCGATTCGTCTCCGCGCTGATCTACCTGCCACGCGACCGGTACAACACGACGGTCCGGCTCAAGATGGAGCAGATCCTTCGGCGGGCGTTCGACGCCGAGAGCGTCGACTACACGACCCGGGTCTCGGAGTCCGCGCTGGCCCGCCTGCACTTCGTCGTCCGGGTGCGCAAGGGTGCCCCGATCCCGCAGGTCGACGAGGCGGCCCTCGAGCGGGAGATCGTCGAGGCGACCCGCACCTGGGACGAGGACCTCGTGGAGGCCCTCCGCGCGGGGGTCGGCGAGGAGGCCGGTGGACGGCTGATCGGCTTGTACGGCAAGGCATTTCCCGAGGCGTACAAGGAGGACGTCCAACCCCGCGTTGCCGTCACCGACATCCGGCGTATCGAGATGCTTGACTCCGACGACGCCGTCGAGGTGGGACTGCACCAGGAACCCGGCTCTCCGCCGGACGAGCGCCGGTTCAAGCTCTACCGCCGGGGACCACTGACCCTGACCAGGGTGCTGCCGATGTTCACCCACCTCGGAGTCGAGGTGATCGACGAGCGCCCGTACGAGGTGACGCGCAGCGACGGTGTGCGGGTGTACGTCTACGACTTCGGGCTGCGCACCCCGCGTCCGGAGGACTGGGGCGTCGCTGGTGACCGGGACGCCCGGCGGCTGCTGTTCCAGAACGCCGTGCGCGCCGTGTGGACCGGGGTAGCCGAGTCGGACGGATTCAACGCGCTCGTCCTCGGTGCCGGCCTGACCTGGCGTCAAGTGGTGATCCTCCGCATGCTCGCGAAGTACCTCCGGCAGACCCGGTCGACGTTCTCCCAGGACTACGTCCAGGCGGCGCTCGTGGCGAACCCGATGATCTCCCGGAAGCTCGTCGAGCTCTTCGAGACGCGGTTCGACCCGCAGCGGTATGGGGGCCAGGCCGGTCCCGAGCGGGCCGAGGCGGAGGCGGCGATCGCCGACGCGGTTGTCGATGCCCTGGAGGACGTCGCCAGCCTCGACCAGGACCGCATCATCCGGGCCCTCCTCGGCGTGGCCCAGGCCGGCCTGCGGACGAACTACTACCAGACGGACCCGTCCGGTTCGGGTGGACCGAAGTCCTACGTCGCCCTGAAGCTCGACCCGACCAAGGTCCCGGACCTCCCCGCGCCGCGGCCGATGTTCGAGATCTGGGTCTACGGCCCTCGGGTCGAGGGCGTGCACCTGCGCTTCGGGAAGGTCGCGCGAGGCGGTCTGCGGTGGTCCGACCGCCGCGAGGACTTCCGCACCGAGGTGCTCGGGCTGGTGAAGGCGCAGATGGTCAAGAACGCCGTCATCGTCCCCACGGGGAGCAAGGGCGGGTTCTACGCGAAGCAGCTGCCCGATCCGACGGTCGACCGTGATGCCTGGCTGGCGGAGGGCGTCGTCGCATACCAGCGGTTCATCTCTGGCCTGCTCGACCTCACCGACAACCGGGTCCAGGGACGTGCGGTCCCGCCGCCGGACGTCGTCCGCCACGACGGCGACGACATGTACCTGGTCGTGGCCGCGGACAAGGGCACCGCGACGTTCTCGGACATCGCGAACGCCATGTCGGCGGAGTACGGCTTCTGGCTCGACGACGCGTTCGCCTCCGGCGGCTCGGCGGGTTACGACCACAAAGCCATGGGGATCACCGCGCGCGGCGCGTGGGAGTCGGTGAAGCGGCACTTCCGCGAGATGGGCGTCGACACGCAGACCCAGGACTTCACCGTCGTCGGCGTCGGCGATATGTCGGGTGATGTCTTCGGGAACGGAATGCTGCTGTCAGAGCACATCCGGCTCGTCGCCGCCTTCGATCACCGGCACGTCTTCGTCGACCCCACGCCCGACGCCGCCAGCTCGTATGCGGAACGCCGCCGGCTGTTCGAGCTGCCGCGGTCGTCGTGGGCGGAGTATGACCGGTCGCTGATCTCGGCAGGCGGTGGCGTGTTCGACCGGTCCGCCAAGTCGGTGCCGGTGTCGGCCGAAATGGTCAAGGCGCTCGGGCTCCCCAAGGAGACGACGACGGTGACACCGGCCGAGCTGATCCACGCGATCCTCCTCGCGCCGGTCGACCTGCTGTGGAACGGCGGCATCGGCACCTACGTCAAGTCGTCGACAGAGACCAATGCGGAGATCGGCGACCGCGCCAACGACGCGATCCGCGTTGACGGAAAAGCGTTGAGAGCGAAGGTCATTGGTGAGGGGGGCAACCTCGGCTGCTCGCAGCTAGGCCGAATCGAGGCGGCGCTGCACGGGGTTCGGGTCAACACCGACGCGATCGACAACTCGGCTGGCGTCGACACGTCCGACCACGAGGTTAACATCAAGATCCCGTTGACCGACCTCGTCCGGAACGGCGACATGACGCTGAAGCAGCGCAACCGTCTGCTCCAGTCGATGACCGAGGAGGTGGCCGCGGAGGTCCTTCGCGACAACTACGAGCAGAACGTCCTGCTCGGCAACGCCCGGGCGCAGCAGTACCCGATGCTGCCGGTGCACCAGCGGCTCATCCACTCGCTGGAGGAACGCGGCGAGCTCAACCGGGCGCTGGAGTACCTGCCGTCGGATGCGGAGATCGCCAAGCGCCGCGCCAACAAGCTGGGGCTGACGTCGCCGGAGTTCTCGGTCCTCGTCGCGTACGCGAAGCTGGCACTGAAGAAGGACCTGCTGCCCACCGGGCTTCCCGACGACCCGTGGTTTCAGCAGACCCTTACCGACTACTTCCCCGAGCCACTGCGCGAGGAGTATGCGACGCAGCTCGCCTCCCATCCGCTGCGCCGGGAGATCATCACCAACGCTGTGGTCAACTCGATGGTGAACCGGGGCGGGATCACGTTCGCCTTCCGCGCGGGAGAGGAGACCGGCGCGGGCCCC
>JBKPQA010000166.1:0-4599 GCA_046733835.1 Actinomycetota bacterium | reverse complement strand
GATGACGAGGCCGGATGCGGTGGTCTGCTCGGCCTCGAGCGACTTGACCACGATGCGGTCTTCGAGCGGCTTGATGGAAACAGCCACGGGTGGTGACCTCCCCTTCGGGATCGTCGAGTGGAATGTCTGGTATGCCCGGGGGTCGCCGTCGCGGGGGTCGATCCGCCGAGCGCGTCAGCACTCTCGGGGCGAGAGTGCCAATGGCAAATCTAGGTACCCCGTTAGCACTCGGTCAAGTCGAGTGCCAACGAGTCCCGTGCCCGGGGTGGTGGCCCACCTCGGCCCCGGGCGTTACCCCACCGTTGGTCCGGGCGTGACCTCACCATTGGTCCGGCGCGTGACCCCACCATGGGTCCGCTAGCGCACGGCGTTTCCCACAATGGTCCGGCAGCGCTCGGGATTCCGGGCGGATCCGGACCATTGTCGTCAGCTTCCGGGCGCAACCGGACCATTGGTCGCGATGGGTGAGGTCCGGCTGGGCGAGGATGAGGTGTGGACCTGGCCGCGCTGGCGCTGCTCGTCGACCGGGACGGGTGGCAGCTGCTCGCGTCGCTTCCGCCCTACGACCCGGACGCCGAGCTGTCGCTGCAGACCCGACTGCGCGAAGCGGGCTATGCACCGGAGCTCGTTGCGGCGGCCCTGCTCCAGTCGCGGCTGCGGGCCCGGGCGAGGGACAAGTTCGGGCCGTTCGCCGACGGGATGCTCTTCACACCCGACGGTCTGGAGCAGGCGACGCGATTCGAGGTGGCCGCCCGCCATTCCGCGCGGTACCTGCGCGCCGAGGTTCGCCTCGTCCACGACCTCGGCTGCGGCATCGGCGCCGACGCCATGGCCTTCGCGGGTCTCGACCTCGGCGTTCGCGCCGTGGACGCCGACGAGGTCACCGCCGTGGTCGCCGGCGTCAACCTCCGCCACTGGCCCGCCGCGCACGCCGCCCACGCGCACGCCGAGGACGTGTCCCTTCCGCTGGGTGACGCCGCCAGGCATACCGGCGTCTTTCTGGACCCGGGCCGGCGCCTGACCGGACCCAGGGACGCAAGCGGTCGCGCTCGGCGCGTTACCGGACTGGAAGGGTTGTCGCCGAGCTGGCGGGACGTGCAGCGGTATGCCGCTCAGGTGCCGGCCACGGGCGCGAAGCTGACCCCGGCTTTTCCCCACCCCGCCCGCCCCGAGGGTGCCGAGGCACAGTGGGTGTCGTGGCGGGGCGAGGTCGTCGAGTGCGCCGTCTGGTGGGGACCGCTGGCCGAGACGCCCGGACGGTCGGCCGCGGTCCTGCGTCCCGGCGTCGACGCCGTCGTCCTTCGTGAGGCCGACGCCGACGGAGCGGAACCGCCGCTGACCTCACCAGCCCAGCTCGGCGCGTACCTCCACGAGCCGGACCGCGCCGTGATCCGCGCCGGCCTCACCGGAGCCCTCGCCCGGCTTGTGGGCGGGGCGGAGCTGGACGACGGGGTGGGCTACGTCGCGGCGGACGTCGCCTTCACCGTGCCGTGGGCGCACCGTTACGCCGTGGTCGAGGCGTTGCCGTGGAACGTCAAGACCGTCCGGGCCTGGCTGCGGCAACGGGGCGTCGGTCGGCTGACGATCAAGAAGCGCGGCGTGGCGATGGACCCGGAGGCGGTGCGGCGCCAGCTGCGGGTCTCCGGAACCGAGGAGGCGACGCTGGTGCTCACTCGGGTGGCCGGACAGGCCTACGCCCTGGTCGTCGAGCTGGTCGGTCAGGAGAACAGCGACCGGTAGTAATCGCTGTCGGCGGGGTGGTAGTCGGTGAAGTCGACGGTCGCCACATCGCCCCCGGTCTCCGCCGCCACGAGCCGGTCGAGGTAGTAGTCCCAGCCCGGACCGACGTCGGCGGCCACTGCGGGGTCGGACATCCGCTGCGCGAAAGTCAGCGTCGTGACGCCGTCGCCCTCCTGGAGGTCGAGGGCCAGGTGCCACTCGCCGTAGGGCGTGCTCGAATGGGTGGCCAGGCGGTGCGGCGGGTCGCACTCGTCGATCCACATCCGCTCCGCCGACGCGTCGGGACTCTCGGCGGTCATCCGGAATCCGACCCAACCGTCGGCGGGGTCGCCCTCCCACGTGCCGATCCAGCGCTCGAGGCGGTCCGGTTCGGTGACGGCGGCCCAGACGTCCTCGAGCGCCGCGGCAAACTCACGCCTGAGGACGACGACGTCGTGGCCGTCCCTCGTCTCCCGGCGGCCGGTCGGGTGGGTATGCGTCATCCCGCGTCCTCTCGAGGTCTGCCGGTGGCTTTGCTGATGCGGCGGCGGCGTTCGCGGCGGGTCCGGCGGACCTCGGTGTCCAGGGCGTCGAGGGCCGCCTCGTCGATGGTGGGCGCCGCCGTCGGGGACGGACGGCGCGTCTCGAGCTTGTCCAGGAAGCGCCGGACCGGTTCCAGCCCGGCCGGTTCCAGGCGGTAGTGCCGCTCCCGGCCGCGGTCCTCGACGCTGGTCACTCCCGCCTCGGTGAGCAGGCGCAGATGGCGGCTGACCGCCGGACGGGTCACGTCGTAGGCGGCGGTCAGGTCGACGACCCGGGCGGGCCCGGCCGACAGCTGCCGAATGAGGTCACGCCGGATCGGGTCCGCCAGGGCGTCGAACCCGTCCATGACCAATTGGTAACAGACCCCTTACTAATCAGTCAAGAACGCGGCCGCGAAGGACCATTGGTGCTCCAACGCCCGGGAAGCCGGGCAGTCGTAAACCAATGGTGCGCATCGGTTGAGGCATCCGGCGAAGCATCGGGCGAGGGCATCGAACGAGGGCATCGGGCGGCGTGCCGTCCGGCAACGCCGCCCTCCTTGCGACAACCGGCGTCCTACTGCCCGCCGGCGACAGCCTCGAGCCATCGCGCCGCATACCGAGGCCCCTCCACCTTGAGGGCGACGTCGACCTCGACCGGCGACCGGCCATGCGGGTCGTGGGTCATGTCACCGGCCCAGCTGCGCCGGTCCACGACAGTGCGCCCCCGGGACCAGGAGCCGCCGAGCTCGACCCGGACCGGGAGGCGTTCGGTATGCAGGGCGTCCGCTTCGAGGACCGCGCAAACGGCTCCGGCGTCACCGATGGTGGCGGGATCGCCGAACCGCTCGCACTGGAACTCCATGAGGAGTCCGGCGAGGCGGGTGGCCGGCTCGTCACGACGGGCCAGGTCACGGGCCTGGGCGGCGGTGACGGTGGGTTCGTAGAAGACGTCGAGACCGTAGAGCGTGACCGCGAGGCGAAGATCGGCCGCCGCGTCGAGGGTGATCGCCGCGGCTTCGGGGTCGTGGAAGACGTTGAACTCCGCGGAGGCCGTGGCGTTGCCGACGTTTGCCGCGCCTCCCATGACAACCACGTCCCGCAAGGAGCTGGCCACGTCCGGGTATGTGCGCAGCAGCAGCGCTATGTCCGTGAGGGGGGCCAGCGTGACCAGCGTGACCGGTTCCGGGGCCTCACGCAGGACGTCGCGCAGCATCTCGACGGCGTGGCGCGGGTCTGGACGCCGAGCGGACTTCGGCCAGTCGAGGTCGCCGAGGCCGTCCTCGCCGTGGACGTGCCGCGCGTCGGGCGGGTTATCGAGCAGGGGCCGCGCGCTGCCGGCGGCCACCGGTACGTCCTCGCGGCCCGCGGCGTCAAGGACGGTGAGGGTGTTGGCCACCACCAGGTCGAGCGGCGCGTTGCCACCGACGCACGCGACCGCCTGCAGGTCGAGCTCAGGGTGCCGGGTCGCGAGAAGGAGGGCGCAGGCGTCGTCGACCCCCGTGTCGACGGACAGCACCACCGGACGCGGCATGGCGGGGAGCATACGGCGCACCGGTAGCGTCCAAGGGTGCCCCGCCGCGCCCCTGTTGCCACGTCGATCGTGGTCGCTCTCGGCGCGCTGGGGACCCTGTCCGCTTGCTCGACCGGGCCTAGTCCCACAGACGGAAGCACGCCGACCGCGGCGGCCTCGCCCACGACACCACCCAGCAGCCCGACGACCTCGGCCGCGCCTGCCCCGCCGCCCGCGCCGCCAACCACGACCACGACGACGGTGAGCTGTGCACAGCGGCTTCTCGGGACGCTCGCCATCGAGCAGAAGGTCGGCCAGCTCGTGATGGTCGGGGCGCAGTCGGGAGCGAGCCTCGGCCAGCTGGTCCCGGTGCTGCGCGATCAGAAGGCCGGCGGGGTCATCCTCCTCGGAAACTGGACCGGCGCCGCGACGGTAAAGGACGCAACGAACCACTGGCAGCCGGTCGGGCGATCCGCGGCGGGCGGTTTGGGGCTGTTCATGGCCGTGGACCAGGAGGGCGGCCAGGTGCGGCGTCTGCGCGGGGCGGGCTTCACGGCAACCCCGTCGGCACTGAGCCAGGGCCGGGTGGGAACCGCTGGCGCCAACGCCTCGACGGTCGCTCGTGAGCTCGAAGCGGTCGGTGTGAACGTCAATCTCGCGCCGGTCGCAGACACCGTCGCGGCGTCGTTCGCCTCCCGGAACGCACCGATCGGCGCCTACCAACGCGAGTACGGCAATGACCCGAGCAGCGTGTCCCGCTCGGTCGTCGCGGCGGTGAACGGCCTGCAAGAGGGCCGGGTCAGCGCGACCCTCAAGCACTTTCCCGGGCTCGGTCGCGTCACCGGT
>JBKPQA010000165.1:0-14035 GCA_046733835.1 Actinomycetota bacterium | reverse complement strand
CTCGGACTGTTCTCGTCGATGCGGGCGGCCCAGAGCGCGGCGGAGCAGCTGCGGGCCCGGTTCTCCTCCGACGGGACTCCGATCGCGATCCTCTGCCAGGGTGAGGACCAGATCTCCACTCTGGTCCGTGACTTCGCTCGTGAGCCGTCGACCTGCCTGTTCGGGACGCTGACGCTGTGGCAGGGCGTCGATGTGCCGGGTTCCTCGTGCCAGCTCGTCGTCATCGATCGGATCCCGTTCCCGCGTCCGGACGACCCGCTCGCCTCCGCGCGGTCTGAGGCCATTGCCCGGATGGGCGGGAACGGGTTCATGGCGGTGTCGGCGACGCATGCCGCGTTGCGGTTGGCCCAAGGGTCCGGGCGGCTGATCCGGCGGGCGGACGACCGCGGTGTCGTGGCCATCCTCGACTCGCGGATGGTCACCGCCCGGTATGCGGGTTTCCTCCAACGCTCCCTGCCGCCCTTCTGGCCCACGACGGATCGTGAGCTGGTGCTCGCTGCGTTGAGGAGACTCGACGAGGTGGCGCCGCCGCCGGTACCGGTTAGTGACCCGGCGCTGCGCGGGCTGGTCGCCGTTTCGGACGGTTCGGGTGCGGGCGGTGAGGCGCTCGAGCGTGGGGTCGATCACCGTCCGGTCGCCGGGCCGCCCCCGGTCCCGCCGTCGGCACGGACCGCGGTCACGGTGGGGTACGCCTGGACGACGGCGCAGGACGAGGCGCTTCGCGACGCGGCGCACGCTGGGATCGAGATGGAGGACGTCGTGGAACAGCTGGAGCTGCCGGTCGACGCGGTCCGAGCGCGGCTGGTGCAGCTCGGACTCGAGCTGACCAGCTGAAGCCTGTGATAGTGGGCCGCCGGAACACGCCGGCCTTCCGCCGAGAGGCCAACTTTGGTCGTTCTCAGGCGCTGGAAACGACCAAACTTGGCCTCTCGGCAGGACGGAGGGGGCCTCTCGGGCAGGAGGGAGTACGTCTCTCGGCAGGAGGGAGTGGCTCTCGGCCGGGGGAGCACGGCGCATGTCGGCTCGCCATGACAGGGTGACGTCGTGAGTGCGACACCGAGCGCGGTCCTGGTCCGCGGACCGGAGGAGCTCCTTGCGGAGCGCGCGGTGTCCGCCACCCTTCGCGACCTACGAGAGGTGGCGCCCGACCTCGAGGTCATCCGCATCACGGCGGCGAGCTACCAGCCCGGTGAGCTCGTGACGCATACCAGTCCGTCCCTCTTCGGCGGCGACAAGGCGGTGGTCGTCGAGCGCCTCGACGAGGCCACCGACGAGCTTGTCGACGACCTCACCGCATACCTGCAGCTCCCCGCCGACGACGTGACTCTGGTGGTCACGCACTCCGGTGCCCAGCGGGCCAAGCGAGCGGTGGAGGCGCTGGTCAAGCAGAAGGCCCGGGTCGTCGAGTGCCCGCCCATCAAGACCGACCGCGACAAGACCGACTTCGTCATGAACGAGTTCCGCAGGGAGGGCCGCAAGGCAACACCCGATGCAGTGCGCGCTCTGGTGGAAGCGCTCGGCCGCGACACCCGCGAGCTCGCCTCCGCGGTGGCGCAGCTGGTCGCCGACACCGAGGGCGTCGTCGACGACCGGGTCGTCGAGCTCTATCACGGGGGCAAGGTCGAAGCGACCGGCTTCCGAGTGGCCGACGGAGCCGTCGCGGGACAGACCGGTGAGGCGCTGCGGCTGCTGCGGCACGCCATCGCGACCGGCGTCGACCCGGTCCCGATCGTCGCGGTCCTCGCGTCCTCACTGCGGCAGCTGGTCAAGGTGGGGTCCGCGGGCCGCGGCAGCTCACAGCAGCTGGCCAAGCAGCTGGGCCTCGCGCCGTGGCAGATCGACAAGGCACGACGGCAGCTCAGCCACTGGACGGCTGACGGCCTTGGCCGCGCGATCCAGGCGGTGGCCGCGGCGGACGTCGAGGTCAAGGGCGGCGGTCGCGATCCGGTCTTCGCCGTCGAGCGGGCGATCCTCAGCATCACCGCCGCTCGGCACGACGGCTGACGTTTTGGGAGCCACGCTGCGGCGCTGGTAGATTGGTCAGTTGCGTGCGCGCTCCGGTCGTGCGCGCACGATCGTGTCTCGGCGCCCAGCGCCGACCGCCCTCTACGTGCCCTCTTCCCCATATCCTTCCCGACCAAGAAAGCACCTCCCACGTGGCAAACATCAAGCAGCAGCTGAAGCGCATCAAGACCAACGAGAAGCGCACCGAGCGCAACAAGGCGGTCAAGAGTGAGCTTCGCACCTGGATCCGCAAGTTCCGCGAGGCGGCGGACGCCGGTGACGCGCACGCGGCACAGGAGGCCCTGAAGAAGGCGTCGACCAAGCTCGACAAGGCGGCCTCGAACGGTGTCATCCACCCGAACCAGGCGGCCAACAAGAAGTCGGCCATGGCCAAGAAGGCCGCCGCGCTCTAACCTCCGGCAGACGTCCCGGGCCCGTCACCTTCTCCGAGGTAACGGGCCGTGTCGTCGGCGGCCGTAGGTGTGGTCAGTGCAGCCGGCGGATCGCCTCGGCGACCTCCTCGAACCGGGCCTCCGCGAGCACCGCGCCCTCGCGCCGGATGGCGTTCGGGTCCACCCGGATGATCCGGTTCACCCGCACCTCGCTGGCTCGTCCGCTGCGGTCCCACGCGCCCGAGCCGACGTCGACCCATTCCCGGCCGGCCCGGTGCTCCTGTCGCGCGTCGAGGTCGTGGTCCTTGCTCGTCAGCGGCACGGCCAGCAGCCAGTCGCCGTCGCTGCCCACGAGCAGCACGGGCCGGTCTTTACCGACCGAGTGGTTCTCTTCGTAGGGCACCCAGGTCCAGACGACCTCGCCGGGATCGGGCTGCCCGTCCGGCTTCGGTGCGTACGCGATCGCCGGCACGCCCTGGTAGTCGCCGGGGTAGGCCCGTTGCCCGACCGGAGGGGGCATGCCGTCGCCTGCGCGCCGGGCCGGCGCCGACGGGCGGGCGCCTTGTGGCGGCGCAGCGGCGCCGCTGTGCAAGAGGCGCTGCACCGCCCCTCGAAGCCGCTCCATCGCCCGTTGTGCCACGGCTCCGACCATAGCCGGATCGCCCGACCGCGAGGCAGGCCAGCGGCGCCGGCGGCGCGGGAACTCGAGAAAGAGCTGGGCCATGAACAGCTGGTGCTGCCGCTGCGCGGGCGTGCACCCGGGCGGCCGCTCCTGGCGGTAACCGCCCAGGATGTATGCGGCGATGGTCGCCACGTAGCAGTCGATACGAGCCGGTGAACCCGCTGGTAACGGGCGGATCCGCCGACACGACCGGACTCCCGGTGAGACGGCCGACCGCCTTCCGGACCGACTCCGGCAGCTGCGACCACGCCGGCCGCCGCGACGTGGCGCGGTAGTCGACGGCTGCCGCTGAGAGCGGGACCACGGCACGAGTTTCGGGTCTCGGGACGTTCCAAGGCATCCCTTTTGTTGCGGATAGCGTTGCGGGTGGTCAGCGCGGACCTCAGCTCACCCGAACCCGACCAGACGAGACGATGACCCAGACGCTGACTTCCTCCCCGACCATCACCGAGACCGCTCCGCGCCAGACCCGCGTCGGTCTCGCTCTCCTGGCCCTCGCCCTCGGCGGGTTCGCCATCGGGACGACCGAGTTCGTCACCATGGGACTCTTGCCCGAGGTGGCCTCGGGAACCGGCACGGACATCCCCACCGCGGGCCACTACGTTTCCGCGTACGCTCTCGGCGTTGTGGTCGGGGCTCCGCTCATCGCGGTGCTGGCCGCCCGGATGCGGCGCAAGACAGTCCTCCTGGCGCTTATGGCCTGGTTCGCGGTGGCCAACGCGGCGTCCGGTTTGGTCAGTGGGTACGCCCCCCTTCTCGTCGCGCGGTTCCTTTCCGGGCTGCCGCACGGCGCGTTCTTCGGGATAGGCGCGGTCGTGGCGGCATCCTTGGTCGCCAAGGAACGGCGTACCTGGGCCGTCGCGATGATGATGATCGGCCTGGGTACGGCCAACGTCGTCGGCGTCCCGCTGACGACGATGCTCGGCCAGAACGTCGGCTGGCCGGTGCCGTACTGGGTCGTCGGGGCGATCGGCGCCGTCACCGTGCTGGCCGTCTGGGCCTGGGTTCCGTGGCAGCCGCTCGACGCGGACGCGTCGATGCGCGGGGAGCTCACCGCGCTCACTCGGCTCCAGGTCTGGCTGGCCCTCCTTGTCGGCGTCGTCGGCTTCGGTGGCATGTTCGCGACGTACTCCTACATCGCGCCGACGATGACCGAGCTGGCCCGGTTCCCCGCGTCCTTCGTACCGGCGGTCCTCGCAATCTACGGCGTAGGCATGGTCAGCGGGATGCTGACGTCCGGCCGCGTGGCCCAGCTCGGCGTTCTCCGCGGGATCATCGCCTCGCTGGGTGCCGTCGCCCTCATGCTGGCGATCTTCGGCCCTCTCGCGCACATCCAGGGGCTGGCGCTGGTCATGGTCTTCGCCCTGGGTTTCCTGCCGTCGATCCTTGTTCCGCTCTTGCAGACGCGGCTGATGGACGTCGCCCAGGAGGGCCAGTCCCTCGCGGCCGCGCTCAACCACTCGACGCTCAATATGGCCAACGCCCTGGGTGCGTGGCTCGGCAGCCTGGTCCTCGCCGCCGGTCTCGGCTACGAGTGGCCAAGCCGGGTCGGCGCGATGCTCGCCGTCGCCGGTGTGGGCATCGCCCTGCTCTCCGCGGTGCTAGGTCGTCGGACGGCTCGCCGCGGCTGACCCGCATACTCGGGGTATGCGTGTCCCACCGGCCACGTGCTGGCTGCACCCGTCGGTGGAGGTCCTACCCTCGCCGGTCGCGGGCCGTGGCCTCTTCGCGGCCGCGGACCTCTCGGCTGGGACTGTCCTGTCACGCCTGGGCGGTCGGCTCGTCTCCACCGCCGAGCTGACCCGCGCGATGACCTCCGCCGACGGGTACGTCGACTCGATCGTCGTCGAGGAGGACTGCCACCTGCTGCTGGCCGCGGGCAGCGACAACCGGTTCGGCAACCACGGTTGCGACCCGAACCTCGGCTGGGTCGACGAGTACACGCTGGCCACGATGGTCGACGTCCCCGCCGGTCACGAGCTGCTGAGCGACTACGCGATGTCCACGGCCGACCCCGAGTATCTACTGCGGTGCCACTGCGAGAGCTACCGCTGTCGGCAGATGGTGGCGGGGGACGACTGGCGGATCCCGCAGCTCCAAGTTCGTTACCGGGGTTGGTGGGTGCCGTACGTGCAGAGGCTGGTCGACGGCGTCAGCGTGATCCCCAGTGCCACGGGGGCGCGTCGAGCGGCTCCTGGCCGGCCACCGTCGTCTCGCCCAGGTCCTTGACCAGCTCCACGCCGGAGGCGGTGCCCAGCGCGTCGAGCAGGGTGCGCGAGTGGGACACGACGACGATCTGGGTCTCGCGCGCGGCACGCTCGACGAGCCGTGCCAGCGGCGGCAGCAAGTCGGGGTGGAGGCTGGTCTCCGGCTCGTTGAGCACCATCAAGGCCGGGGGCCGCGGCGTCAGCAAGGCGGCGACCAGCAACAGATAGCGCAGCGTGCCGTCGGAGAGCTCGGCCGAGGCCAACGGTCGGAGCATGCCGGGCTGGCGGAGCGCTAGATCGAACCGGCCCGCCGCGACGGTTACCTCGATGGTGGCCCGGTCGAAGGCGTCCGACACCGCGTCCTCGAGCGCGGTGCGATCGCCGATCTCCCGAATGGTCTGCAGCGCCGCGGCCAGGTCGGCGCCGTCGTGGTCGAGCACCGGCGTCCGTGTCCCGATCTGGCTACGCCGCGCCGGAGCGTCGGCGTCGACCCGGAATCCGTCGTAGAACCGCCAGCCCCGGATCTGGTCGCGAACCGCCAGCAGCTCCGGCGCGCGCCCGGGGTCGGCCAGCTCGGTGAGCATGCTGTCCCACGGCGCCAGGCCGCCGGTCAGGTGGACCCACTCCCGACCGTCCCGCGTCCGCACATGCGGTCCACGGCGCTCGACCAGCACCGCGTTCGGCCGCGCCACGGGCCCGCTCCAGACGACTTCGCGCTTGATCTCCGGGTCGAGGTCGAAGCTCGTCTCGGCCGGCAGCGGGAGGCCGAGGTCGACGAGATAGCCGAATCCCTCGTCGGCTGCGAAGCCCATCCGGAGGCTCACCGGTCCCTGTCGGCGGGTCCCTTCCACTGCATACCCGCCCTTCCGGGTGCCGCCGAGCGTCTCCGGGCCGGCCCACAGCGCCGACGGGAGGCCGCCCTCGCGGGCGAGCGACCCGATCACGCCGCCGGATCCGCAGTCGGCGAGCAGCCGGAGGGCGCGGTAGAGGCTCGACTTCCCCGAACCGTTCGCGCCGGTGACCACGTCGAGTCCGTGCAGGGGGACGACCACGTCGCGCAGTGAGCGGTACCCCGCGACGGCGACGGTCGTGATCACGCGCCGAGCGTAGGGCCGGGCCGCGACAGCCTAGTTGGACGTCCCGTACGTCCGTTGCGCCGCGACGTTGATCGACGCCGAGGCGAGGACCAGGCGGGCGACGACGTACGCCCAGAGGAGGAGCGTGGCCGAGACCCCGAGCGACCCATAGAGCTCCGAGGCGTTGCCCAGTTTCACGCCGAAGTAGTACACGGTGACCAGGTGGAGGATCTGCGTGCCGATTCCGAGGAAGGCCGCTCCGGGGATGAGACCCCACCACGGCAGGTTCGGGCCGTGTGGGAGCAGGTAGGACACGCCCAGCCACAAGAGTGCCCAGAGCCCAGCGACGACGCCGGTCATGAGCAGACCGGGCCCAGGCGAGGCGTTGCGGATGATTGACGCGACGGCGGCCAGCGCACCAGCGACGATGACGAATCCGAGCGTCAGGGCGACGGCCCGCACCGGCCGGCGCACTGACCGCAACGGCTGGCCCCAGATGAGCGCGGTAGCGACGACCACCGTCTTGGTCAGCGTGTACGACACCCAGAGCATGAGGACACCGCCGACGATGACAAGGATCCAGCGGCTCCGGTGCGCCTCGACGGCGGCCTGCTGCACCGTGGACAACGTGAACCCGCGGATCCCCGAAACCTTCCTCTCCGCGTCGTCGTCGTCGACGGTGAACCCGAGGAGGCCGACGGTGAACAGCGTCGCCGGCAGGGTCCACAAGAACGTTCGGAAGGCCAACGCTGCCGCCATGAGAGACCCGCCGGCCTCGACGTCGCGCTCCCAGGTTCGCAGGGCGACGTCGACCTGGTGGTACCTGACGCGGGAGGAGATGACGCGGTCGCGAGTGGCGTAGACGCGGTCGCGAGTGGCATAGACGCGCTCACGGGCCTCACGGAGCCGGCCCGAGCCAGCGCTTGATGGCGGCGCGACGCTCGGCTGACCGACGCCGTCGTGGTTCTCTGGCCCGCTCGTGCTCACTCATGACTCCGGTCCACCGGTCGTCTACGTTCCGACCCGGCGGTCCGCACCATACTGGCGCCATGCCGTCGTAGCGAGTACGTCGCGGAACTCCGCGCCGACTGTCCAAGCCCTCACCGGTCGCAGGTCTTCTACCGGGAGTCCCCAACCCCGTCGACGGCCGGGTCATGCTGCACCTGCACGGCTTCGGGATGTCAGGCGCCTACCTCGTACCCACGGCCGAACGACTTGCTGGCGAGTTCCAGACCTACGTGCCCGACCTGCCGGGATTCGGACGCAGCGGCAACGCGCTCCGGGCGTTGGACGTCACCGACTTGGCCCACGCCGCCGCTGCCTTCCTCGACGACCGCGGTGTCGACACCGCCACGCTCGTCGGGAACTCGATGGGCTGCCCGGTCATCACGGAGTTCGCCCACGTGTACCCCGACCGGATCGAGCGGGCCGTTCTGGTGGCGCCGGCCGGCGGGCTCCACAACCAGCCCCTGCACCGGGCGATGGGTCAGCTCGTCCGTGATGGCACGCGCGAGCCTCCCCGTCTGGTCCCGGTCGCCGTGCCGGATTACCTCAGGTTCGGGGTGCCGAGCACCTTGCGGCTCTTCCGGGCCCTGACCCAGTACCCGTCTCTCGACCGACTGCTGGCCCTGCGCATCCCACGCTGGCGGTCATCGGCAACCGTGACCTGCTCATGCCGGCGCGCGAGCGCCTGCGCGAGGTCGCCGGGCAGACCGTGAACCACACCCTGCTGGTCGTCATCGAGGGCGCCGCGCACGCGGTCAACTTCAGCCACCCGGACGAGCTCGCCAACGTCGTCCGTCTCTTCATGGCCGACCGGAGGATCGTCGACGACCCCGACGCTCCTGGAGTGGCTCGCACCTACGAGCTGCACCGCGGCACGCTGATACCGCCGGCCCAACCGGAGCTCTGAACACCCTTGTTCAGCCGCGAACAGCGGCGTATCTTCCGGACCATGACCGCTCTGGCCACCCGCACCCAGCACGGCGACCTCCTCGACGCCGCCGTGACCTACCTCGTGGTCAACCCCCGCGCCTCGCTCGCGGACATCGCCGCCGCCGCCGGAATCGGGCGCACCACGCTGTTCAAGCGGTATGCGACTCGGGACGAGCTCGAGCATGCCGTCGCCATGCGCGCGGTCGACGTCTGCCTTGACGCGGCGCGCAGCGCCGACAGCACCGCCACGGATGGTGGGCTGGCCTCGCTGGTGACCGCGCTCGTCCCGGTCGGGCCACAGCTGAACTTCCTCTGGCGGACTCCCAGCCTGCAGAGCGACGCGGAGTTCTGCGCCGCATACACCGAGGTCGATGATGCGATCGTCGAGGTGCTGGCCCGGGCGAAGGCGGCGGGTGCGCTCGACCCGGCGCAGCCCGACTGGTGGTTGCGGCAGACCCTCGTCGCACTGGTCTACGTGGCGTGGGAGTGCGTCGAGAGCGGCCGGCTGGCCCGGCTCGACGCACCCGACCGGGTCCTCGAGACGATGCTGAGGGGAGTCGCGGCATGACCACCGTCGCACAGATGCGGACCGCGGCGAACTTCGCCGGCGGCCTCTACAAGGAACGCTGGGACCGCTGGTATGCGGCCCGCTTCGGCGGTGACCAGCTCGCGCGCCTCAGCCTGCGGGAAGGACGTCGAGATCCGTATGCGGTCTACGAGGACATGCGAGCTATCGGACCGATGATCCCCACTCGCCTCGGGAACTGGGCGACCACGAGCTACGCCATCTGCAACCAGGTACTGCGCAGCCGCCAGTTCGGGGTCCGTGAAGAGAGCGGGGCGGCGCCGGCACGGTCGCCACAGGAGGAGTTCGACCTGTCGTTCCTCAGCCTCAACGAGCCGGACCACGCCCGGCTGCGGCGGGTTGCTGCGCCGGCCTTCAGCCCAAAGATGATGGCGGGGTATGCGGCGACGATCGACCAGACGGTCGGCGAGCTGCTCGACGCAGCGGAGGCGAAGGGCACGTTCGACCTCGTCGCTGATCTCGCCGCTCCGCTGCCGATTGCCGTCATCACCCGAATGATGGGAGTCGACGGTCGTGACGTTCCGGCCTTCCAGCGCTACGGCGCGGCGCTCGGCAGCGCGCTCGACGGGGTCACATCGGTTCCGCAGGCCCGCCGGGTCATGGAGGCCAACCGCGAGCTCGACGTCCTCTTTGCGCGGCTCTTCGAGGAACGAGAGCGGGAGCCACGGGACGACCTGATAAGCGTCATCGTCGCCGAAAAGGGCAACGCGATCCGGCCTGAGGAGCTCCGGCCGATGTGCTCCCTGTTGCTCATCGCCGGCTTCGAGACGACGGTGAACCTTATTGGCAACGCCTCGCGCGCCCTACTCGCACACCCCGAACAGTGGGAGCTGCTCCGTGCGGATCCGTCGTTGGCCGCCGGCGCGATCGAGGAGGTCCTGCGGTGGGATCCACCGGTGCAGGAGACCGCGCGGCTGTCGTTCCGGGAGACCGAGGTCGGCGGGGTACCGGTGCACGTCAACCAGGCCGTCGTCCTCCTCCTGGCCGGCGCGAACCGCGACCCGGAGGTGTTCGTGGATCCGGCCCGGTTCGACATCACGCGGACCTCCGGGTCCGAGCATCTGGCCTTTTCAAGCGGCATTCACTACTGCTTGGGCGCGCCACTGGCCCGGCTCGAGGCGAAGGTCGCGCTGACGGCGCTGACCCAGCGGATGCCGCGACTGCACCAGACCGGACGCGTCGTCATGCGGCCGTCGCGGTTGATCCGCGGACCGCTGCACATGCCGGTCGCCGCCTGAGGACCGTCGGAGGGCGGGTTTAGGTTCGCCCCATGACGCAGGTGCCGCAGAACTACAGCCAGCAGTGGGCGACCGGCGAGCGACCCGAGCTGCCGCAGACCGGCGACGAGCGCGCGTTGCTCACCGACTACCTCGACCACCACCGGGCGACGTTCGAGCTCAAGTGCGCCGGCGTGGACGCGGCCCGGCTCAACGAGCGGACCATGCCGCCGTCGACGCTCACCCTGCACGGGTTGCTGCGCCACCTCACCGGCGGAGAGCGGTGGTGGTTCCAGATCAACTTCAACGGTGACGAGGTGCCGCTGCTCTACTACTCCGACGACGACCCCGAGCAGGACTTCGACCGCCTGGACGGTGATATCGACGAGGCCTGGGCGGCGTGGCGGCGGGAGTGCGAGCGGTCCCGCGAGATCGTGGCGGCCCACGACCTCGACGACGAGGGCACTCGCGTCCGCGATGGCCAGCCGATCTCGCTGCGCGGAGTGCTGCTCAAGATGATCGCCGAGTACGCCCGCCACAATGGGCACGCCGACCTGCTGCGCGAAGGTATCGACGGGGCGACGGGGTTCTGAGCCCGGGGCCGCGTCGACCGGTGTCCGCAAACGTGAACGTCGTCATGGTCCGCCGCGCTCAGGAGGGCTAGCGTCGCCGGAACGGGCTCGACTGGAGCCCCGAGCCAAGGAGGCGCCATGTCCGACCACGTGTACCGCGTGACCGAAGTCGTCGGGACCTCGAGCGAGAGCCTCGACGCCGCAATCCGGACCGGCATCGAGCGCGCCGCCGAGACGGTCCGCGGTCTCGACTGGTTCGAGGTGACCGAGATCCGCGGGCACCTGGAAGAGGGTCGGATCGCCCACTTCCAGGCGACGATGAAGCTCGGGTTCCGCCTCGGTGCCTGATCGCGCGCAGGTGCCTGCCGACTAACTGAGAATGACCGAGATCATCGTCGCGATGACGACCGTGTTGAGGATCCACGCCATCACGCTCTGGAAGGTCACGAAGCGTCGCATCGAGGCGCTGC
The DNA here is from genome assembly GCA_046733835.1 of Actinomycetota bacterium. Classification (GTDB taxonomy): domain Bacteria; phylum Actinomycetota; class Actinomycetes; order Actinomycetales; family Dermatophilaceae; genus Lapillicoccus. The sequence continues at coordinate 2,894 of JBKPQA010000165.1, read as the reverse complement.
TGACGGTGGTGTCCGTCGTACCGAAGGTCACCGAGCAACCGGCCGCGAGGTAGACGTAGTCCGAGAAGACGGACTCGTCGGGTCCGGGGAACTCCAGGCCGCCTTCCTCCACGTCCTTGCGGGCGTAGAAGAGGGCGAAGCTGAAGGTGATCATCGCGATGCAGCTGAGCACCGTGAGCCCGGCCATCGACAGCACGAGAACGGGGACGTCCTTGCGGTTGACGACCGCGGTGATAACGGTCGAGAACGCCCAGACCGAGATGACCACCGGCCAGACGATTCCGCCACCGCCGGCCAAGAGCCAGCGCTTCCAGGCCGCCCGAGGCAGCGGTGATCCGAGAATGCGCCGCACCAGCTCCGTGTGGTCGGCGCCTCGGAACGCCCGAATCCCCAGCCATAGGTAGGCGACCGCGAAACCGACCCAGGCGATGAGGTTCGACCCAAAGTCCTCCTCGATGGCCTGCTGGGCAGGGGTGAGCTGCCGGCGGAGCCCGAGCTCCTCGAACACGGACCGGCCGACTTGGAACACCAGGCTGAGCAGGATGCTGAGGCCGACCGCCGCCCAGAGGCGGTACACATCAGAGCAAGACCGCGGGATGCGTTTGGGCTGGGACGGCTGCGGCTCGGCGACCGTCGTGTCCTTCTCCGTCATCACATCCCTCGAGGTCGGTTCGGACCTCGCCATTGTCCCGGATGCGGGCCGGAATCGACGGCACCTGCCGGCACTCGTGGCGGAACGGCAGCCGCACCTCGGCGAGGTCCGAGCCCCTCCGACCCCGTGAAAGACTTGACGGCGTGTCACCTCGGCCCCGGACGGCGCTGCCACCGCACGCGACGCCACCGGACCTGATCCGGAACTTCTGCATCATCGCGCACATCGACCACGGCAAGTCGACACTCGCCGACCGGATGCTCCAGCTCACTGGCGTTGTCGACGAGCGGGCGATGCGCGCGCAGTACCTCGACCGCATGGACATCGAGCGGGAGCGCGGCATCACCATCAAGAGCCAGGCGGTCCGGATGCCCTGGGAGCTGGACGGAACCGCACACGCGCTCAACATGATCGACACCCCGGGGCACGTCGACTTCACGTACGAGGTCTCGCGGAGCCTGGCCGCCTGCGAGGGGGCCGTGCTCCTGGTCGACGCGGCCCAGGGGATCGAGGCGCAAACCCTGGCGAATCTCTACCTCGCCATGGAGAACGACCTCACCATCATTCCGGTCCTCAACAAGATCGACCTCCCCGCCGCGCAGCCGGAGAAGTATGCGGAGGAGCTCGCCGGCCTCATCGGCGTAGACGCTGAGGCCTGCCTGCGCGTCTCCGGCAAGACGGGGGAAGGCGTCGAGCACCTACTCGACGAGATCGTCCGGCAGTTCCCGGCGCCGACCGGCGACCCGGCCGCACCGGCGCGGGCGATGATCTTCGACTCCGTCTACGACACCTACCGCGGCGTCGTCACTTACGTCCGCGTCGTCGACGGCGACCTCAACCCGCGCGAGCGGATCGCCATGATGTCGACTCACGCGACGCACGAGCTGCTGGAGATCGGGGTCATCTCGCCGGAGCCGGTGCCGTCCAAGGGGCTCGGCGTCGGCGAGGTGGGGTACCTCATCACCGGCGTCAAGGACGTCCGCCAGAGCCGGGTGGGCGACACGGTGACCAACGCGGCCAAGCCGGCCCGCGAGGCGCTGAGCGGCTATCGCGACCCCAAGCCGATGGTGTTCTCCGGGCTGTACCCGATCGACGGCTCCGAGTACCCCGCGCTGCGCGACGCCCTCGACCGGCTCAAGCTCAACGACGCCGCATTGGTCTACGAACCCGAGACCTCCGCCGCGCTGGGCTTCGGCTTCCGCGTGGGGTTCCTCGGGATGCTCCACCTCGAGATCGTCCGCGAGCGGCTGGAACGCGAGTTTGACCTCGACCTCATCTCAACTCTGCCTAACGTCGAGTACGACGTGACCATGGAGGGCGGGACGCACGTCGACGTGACGAACCCCAGCGAGTTCCCGGACGGCAAGATCGCGGAGGTCCGGGAACCGGTCGTGCGGGCGACGATCCTGGCGCCCAGCGAGTTCATCGGCGCGATCATGGAGCTCTGCCAGCAGCGCCGGGGGTCGCTGCGTGGCATGGACTACCTGTCGCCCGAGCGCGTCGAGCTGCGCTACACGCTGCCGCTGGCCGAGATCGTCTTCGACTTCTTCGACCAGCTCAAGTCGCGGACGCGCGGGTATGCGTCGCTGGACTACGAGCCGGACGGCGAGCAGGCGGCCGACCTGGTTCGCGTGGACATCCTCCTGCAGGGCGAGCAGGTCGACGCGTTCTCCTCGATCGTTCACAAGGACAAGGCGTACGGCTACGGCGTGGCCATGGCGTCGAAGTTGCGTGAGCTGATCCCACGGCAGCAGTTCGAGGTGCCGATCCAGGCGGCGATCGGGTCGCGGGTCATCGCCCGCGAGAACATCCGCGCCATGCGCAAGGACGTCCTCGCCAAGTGCTACGGCGGGGACATCACCCGCAAGCGCAAGCTGCTCGAGAAGCAGAAGGAGGGCAAGAAGCGGATGAAGATGGTCGGCCGGGTCGAGGTTCCCCAGGAGGCCTTCATCGCGGCGCTTTCCAACGACGGCGAGCCGGCCAAGAAGTAGCGCTGTCGGCGCCGCCGCCTAGCCTGGCCGGGTGCGCGAGCACTACTCGCATACCGTCGGGCCGCCCTTGGACCGGTACGTGACCCTGGCGGTCGGCTACCGGTATGCCGGTGCGGCTAAGGGCGTCCACGTGGGGATGCCCTCGGGCACGCTGACGCTCGTCGTGCCGTTCGACGAGCCACTGGTCCTCAGCGGCGCTGGTGTGCCGCGGCGGACCGCATTCGACGCGGTGCTCGCTGGGCTCGCCACCG
>JBKPQA010000164.1:0-6801 GCA_046733835.1 Actinomycetota bacterium | reverse complement strand
CGGTGTGACGCCACGACCTCATCCAGGAGGCGGCGGGCGACGAGCAGCTCCTCCACCGTGCTGACCATGGGGAACATGACGCTGACCGGTGTCTCGTGAGCGACCTCGACGATGGCTCGGAGCTGGTCCGCGAAGAGCTGCCGGTGAGCCAGAGTGAGCCGGATACCACGGATTCCGAGGAAGGGGTTGGCCTCCCGCGGCTGAGGCAGGTAGGGCACCGGCTTGTCACCGCCGACGTCGAGCGTGCGCAGGACAAGCCGCCGGCCGCCGAGGGCTTCAGCGAGCGAACGGTAGATGCCGATCTGCTCGTCGACCGTTGGGGGCTCTCGGCGGTCGAGATAGAGGAACTCGGTGCGGACGAGCCCGGCCAGGTCGGCGCCGTTGACAACGGCCGCGCGGGCGTCCGCAACGGACCCAAGGTTGGCGCCCACCTCGACGCCGATACCGTCGACGGTATGCGCGGGCAGTGCCGCCTGCGTCAGGGCTCGCGCGGCCTCCTCGTGCGCCCGCTCTGCACGCGCCCGCAGGACCTCCGTCGTCGCCGCATCCGGGTCGACGAAGAGCGAACCGGCCCCGCCGTCGAGCGCGACGGTCGTGCCTTCAGCCACGGCAAGCACGCCCGGCCCGGCAGCAACGACCGCGGGGATCGCGCGCGACCGCGCCAGGATGGCGCTGTGGCCGGTCGGGCTGCCGGCCGCGAGAACGATGCCCCTGACCCTTGAGGGGTCAAGCTCTGCCACCTGCGCTGGTGTGAGGTCCTGGGCGACGAGCACGCCGTCACCATCCACGCGGACCGCAGGTGCGCCAGCCAGCGCCCGGGCAACCTGCTGCCCCACCGCCTCGACGTCCGCAGCCCTGGCCCGCAGGTACGGGTCGTCCACGCTGGCGAACTCGCTCTGCACCGCTGTGACGGCCTCGGACCAGGAGCGGACGGCGTCCGCGCCGGAGCGGATGCCGTCGTGCACCTTCTCCAGCAGGTCTGCGTCGTCCACCAGCATGAGGTGCGCGTCGAAGATCCGGGCCTCCTGCTCCCCGACTTCGCGCGCCGCGGCGACCCGGACCCGCTGGATGTCCCGCCGCACGTCGGCGACCGCTGCCCGGACCCGCCGCCACTCGGCTGCGGCGTCTCCGGTGGGGATGTCGGGGACCGTCGCGTGTTTGATGTGGAGGCGGAGGACGGGTCCGATGGCGATCCCCGGCGATGCCGCGAGGGGGCCCGCCGCGTTGGTCGGCGGCGCAACCGGACGAGCGGGAAGCTCCGACTCTGGGACCTCGACCTCGTCGAACCTGCGCTCGGCCAGCGCCACGACGTGGTCCACGGCCTCGCGTGCCTGGCCGCCCGTGGCCGAGACCTCGACCCGGTGTCCGCACAGGGCGCCCAGCGTTGCCACCCGCGACAGGCTGGTCGCGGGCACCGGCCCCGCCCCGGTCTCGAGGTTGCGCAGCTCGACGCGGGCGTCGTAGAGCCTGGCTTCCTGTACGAGCCGCGCCGCGGGACGGGCGTGCAGCCCGTGCCGGTTGCCGATCTTGACGATCGCCGAGTACGACGCGGTATGCGGTTCGTCGACCCCGGTCTGGACCACGCCGTCACGGGACGCTCCGAGGTGGGACTGCTTGGCCGCCAGCGACCCGATGGCCTCCGACGCGACTTCGGCGGGGCTCGCCCCTCCGGCAGCGGCGACGGCGGCGACCACGAGACCCTCGACGAGCGGCCCAGGGCACAGAATGGTGCGGTCGCGCACGTGGGCCTCGACCATGTCGAGGGCCATCTCGGTGGACAACAGAGCGCTTCCCAGGTCCATGAGGACGACCACCCCGTCTCCGTCGTCGGCGCGCGTGATGGCTTCGACGATCGCGGTGGCGTCCGTTCCGAAGGTGGACGCGTCGAGTCCTGCCGCGACCTCGATGCGCACGTCAGCGCCGTGCAGCATCTCGGAGGCCAGTGCGATAGCGGCGTCGGCCAAGGCCCTGCTGTGCGAGACAACGACGAGCCCGGTCATGGCGACGGCTCCCCACTGAGGGTCCGCGCCGCCGCGGTGACCATCAGCGCAGCGGAGGTCGCCCCCGGGTCCTGGTGTCCGACGCTGCGCTCGCCGAGGTAGGACGCGCGGCCCTTGCGGGCCAGCATCGGGATCGTGGCGTCGCGACCGGCGTCCGCGGCAGCCGCAGCGCGCCTCATCGCCTCGGACAGCCCCACGCCATCGGCGAGCGCCGCGTCGAGCGCGTCGCAGGCCGGCGCGAGGGCGTCGTACATCGTCTTGTCGCCGGGCTGCGCCTTGCCGCGGGCGACGACCCCGTCGAGGCCGGCGCGGAGGGCGCGGGCGAAGCCCGCGTCGTCGAGAACACTCGAGTCGCCAGCGCTGCCGGACATCCGGAGGAAAAGGGTTCCGTAGAGCGGGCCGCTTGCGCCCCCGACCGTGCTCACCAAAGTCATGCCGGTGGTCTTCAGGATGATTTGTGGAGTGATGGATTCGATCTCGCCGAGCGCTGCGACGACGGCGGTGAGGCCGCGGTCGAGGTTGGCGCCATGGTCCGCGTCGCCGATCGCCGAGTCGAGCTGGGTGAGGTGGTCCTTCTGTTCGGCGACCACATCACCGAACGCCTCGAGCCAGGCCCTGATCGCAGACCCGTCGATCATCGTCGTCGCTCCCGCCTCGTCGTGCGTTTCAGACGCCCCAACGCAGCGCGGGGGTCCTCACCGGAGCGTCCCACAGCCGCAGCAGGTCGTCGTCGAGCCGGAGGAGGGTGACCGAACACCCCGCCATGTCGAGGCTGGTGATGTAGTTGCCCACGAGAGATCGGGCAACCGGGATCCCGGCCTTCGACAGCAACCGGTCCACCTCGTGGTACATGAGGTACAGCTCGATGAGCGGTGTGCCACCCATACCGTTGACGAAGGCCAGGACGCCGGCGTCTCCGTCGAAGTCGGTGTCGTCGAGGATGGGTTCGACGAGTCGCTCGGCGATCTCGGACGCCGGCGCCAGGGGCACCCGGACGCGCCCCGGCTCACCGTGGATGCCGATGCCGAGCTCCATTTCGTCGTCGGGGAGATCGAAGGTCGGCTTGCCCGCAGCGGGGACGGTGCAGGACGTCAGGGCCATGCCCATGCTGCGGCCGGACGCGTTCACCTTTCTGGCGATGTCCGCAACATCGGCGAGCCTGCGGCCCTGTTCCGCGGCCGCTCCGGCGATCTTCTCGACCAGCACCGTGACGCCGACACCGCGCCGACCCACGGTGTAGAGGCTGTCCTGAACCGCGACGTCGTCGTCGGTGACGACCGACGTGACCTCGCCCCCGGTCGTCGCGGCGCACAGTTCAGCCGCCATCTCGAAGTTCATGACGTCGCCGGTGTAGTTCTTCACGATGTGTAGGACGCCTGCTCCACCGTCGACAGCCAGGGTGGCGGCCACGATCTGGTCGGGCACGGGTGAGGTGAACACCTCTCCGCAGCAGGCGGCATCGAGCATGCCCAGCCCGACGAACCCGCCGTGCATGGGCTCGTGGCCGGAACCGCCGCCCGAGACGAGTCCGACCTTGCCGGGACGTGGGGAGTCACCGCGGAGGACCACCTTGTTCTGGTGGTCGACGCGCAGCTCCGGGTGGGCCGCCTCTAGGCCGAGCAGGGACTCGGAGACGACGTCGGCTGGTGCGTTGATGAGTTTCTTCATGATCTGAACTCGCTTTCGCAGGGGCTCGGCTATGGGCGTATGTCGGTGCTCACGCGCGGGTGGCGGGCTCGCCGAGCCCGTCGAGGGCGACCAGCTCGGTGGCCTGGGCCGGCGCAGCGTCCGCTGCCGCGGGGGCGGGGTCCGACCCCCGGACCAGGGCGGTGTAGGCGATCGCGGCGACGACTCCCGCCAGGAGTTCGGCAGCGAGGTACACCGGCAGCTGTCCCCACTTCACGGTTCCGCCGGCGACCTGTTGGATGAGCATCGGGCCGATGGTTCGCGCGGGGTTGATCGACGCACCCGTGGTGGGGGCGACGGGGATGATCGCGGCGAAGACGACAAGACCGATGGCCAGTCCCGCGAATCCGGCAGGGGCCTTGTGGTTGATGACTCCGAAAATGGTGAACACGAGGATGAAGGTGCCGACGAACTCGGCGGCGAACGCCTGGCCAACACCGACGCTATCGGTATACGAGGCCACACCGAGGCCGACCTCGCTGGCCTTGTGCCCAAGGACCGCCATGATGGCTGCCGCGCCGATGGTGGCGCCCACGACTTGTGCGGCGAGGTATGCCGGAACCTGCCGCCAGGGGAACTTCCCCGTCGCCGCCAGACCAAGGGTGACTGCGGGGTTGATGTGGTTCCCGCTGACGTGGCCGAGTGCGTAGACGGTCGCGACCACCACGGTGCCGAAGGCCAGCGAGATCATCCCGAGATCGGCCATGGTGAACGGCGCTTGGCCGTTGACGATAAGGGTGGCGGGGACGGAGCCGACGCCGATGAAGACGAGAAAGGCCGTGCCGATCACCTCGGACGCCAGTTTCTGTGGGGTGGACGGTTCGCGCATGGGACTCTCCTGGGCTCTCTCCGGGGCGGTACGCCGGGGTTTCCCGGCCGCTACGGTCGCCCTGTGGTGCCACACGACGCCGTGTACGATTTGTGAATGGCATTCGACTATGTCGAATGATGTGCGGACGCTACGCTCCTGTGGCGTCGCGCACAAGGCTTTCGGCGAGACGAGATCGCCGAGATTTTCGAGGAGGGGCCCCGTGATCCAGTCGGTCGACCGGGCGCTGCAGATCCTCGCCGTGCTGCAGGGCGACCACCGGCTCAGCCTCGGCGACATCGCGGAGCGGCTCGACCTACCGCCGTCTACCGTGCACGGGATCGTGCGGACCTTGCTGGCGCACCGCATGGTCGTCCAGGAGCACGACTCCGCCCAGTACCGACTCGGCCCGGCAGTCCTCACCCTGGGGAACGTCTACCTCGACACCCTGGAACTGCGCTCCCGCGTCCTGCCCTGGGCAGAGGACCTCGCGCGCCGCACCGGCCTGGCCGTGCGTACCGCCGTCCTGCTCGTGAACGACGTGGTGGTGGTCCACCACGAGCCACGCCCCGACGGGTCCCGGCAGATGCCCGAGGTCGGAATCGTCATCCCAGCGCACGCGAGCGCGCTGGGCAAAGCGATCCTCGCCTTCGACGAGGAGGCGGCCGAGGACGTCCTGGACGCCGACCCGCTCCGGAGCATGACCGGCGAGACCGTCACCGACCGCGAGACCCTGCACGAGCAGCTCGCGCAGGTCCGTCTCACCGGGGTCGCCGAGGAGCTTGACGAGGCGGTGCTGGGTGAGAGTGGGGTCGCAGCAGTTCTCAGCGACCGGCTAGGCAGTCCCGTCGGCGCGATCGCCCTCGTGGTGCCGACCGAGGAGTGGCCGCTCGACCCCGCCGTCGTGTCGTCGCTACGATCTGCGGCCCGCGCAGTCTCCCGGGAACTGGGAGCAACCTCCTGGCCTCCGAGCGGCCTCGCGCCGAAAGCCTCGCAGATGGGCACTCGCCGCAAACGTCCCCGTCCCGCATGACACCCGGCTTAGGAAGGCCGCGCGAACTCCGGAGTCAGCGCAGCAGACACCGACACGCTCAAAGTCGCTTAGCCGCAGGGCGATCTCGCGGCGCCTGGTACCGAGACCCACGGCATTACGAGCCGTCGAGCGGCGCTGAAGTCTGGCTTCGATAAGTCGGCTGACCCGCCGGCCCAACCGGCCAGGCGACGAAGATTGCCCGCGAGGCGGCGATGTGACGCACCCGGGATGGACTTAGGACTGGTTACCTTCGAGGATCGCCTTTGCGTGATCAAGGGCCTGAATCTCGCCGTCCATCGACTTCTGGACCGGACCGGTCTTTTATGAGTTTCTGGGCTCCGCCAGCGTGGCCTCGAGCTTGAGGGAGACGCTCGTGCGCTCACCTTCGGCGGCGAAGCGGAATTCGCCGTTCGGCCCCACCGGCCCAGCCACCACCCGAAACGCATACCGGTGAGGAGGCTCGTCTGCCTGACCTGGATGTCCGTCGGGATCCCGAGTCAGGCCGGCCCAGCCACTACTTGGTGGATCCGGCTACCCTCAGCGACCACGCCGATGGTCGAGTCCCTTATACGTGTGTGCGCCATCTCGACTGGTTCGACGGCTCTGTGAAGAGCGCAAAGACGTCCTCGATGCTCCGGTCGATCATCAGCGTGCGCTCTGCTGAGGCATCACCCGGCTCCCTCCACCGGGTGCCGTTATCGGCCGTTAGGCCGATGACCTACCTGGTCCGCCGGTCTGTCGACGGCCCCTCTGCTGCTCGTCGGTGCCAGGCCAGGGCACCGCCGGCCAATGTCTGGCATCCCCGACCGACGCCATCAGCGCAGACGCAGGCAAACGTCGGTGTGGGTATTGTGCCGGTCTAACGGTGAGGAGCGCCGATGGCTCGCGGTGGGCAGCACCGGCCGGAGATCGTCGTGGGGTTGGTGGCGACCCCGCCGGACTACCCGGCCCGGGTGGCCGAGCTGCTGACCGCCGAGCTGGCCGGACGACTCGCCGAGCGGGTGGGTGCGGACGTGCGGTGGACTGTCCGGGGAGGTTGGGGTGAGCTGGCGCCGCGTCGCAATGGCGGCGTTGAGGCGCTGCTCGACGATGTTGCCAGCCGTCTAACCGACGACCAGTGGGACGTCGGGATTTGCCTGACCGACCTGCCGCTGCACACCGAGCGGGTCCCGCTGGTCGCGCAGACTTCCGCCCGGCGTCGAGTCGCGATGGTGTCCCTGCCCGCGCTGGGGCTGCGTCAGCTGCAAGCGGTCCGCGCGGCCGTCCCGGATCTG
>JBKPQA010000163.1:0-8251 GCA_046733835.1 Actinomycetota bacterium | reverse complement strand
GCGACGGCCTCCGTCCAGGCGTCCAGCCGCACCCGCCCTGCGCCGTCGACCGGCACCTCGTCAAGGAGAGTCGCGTCGTCCGCGGCGGCGGCCGCCGCTCGGCCGGGCACGAGGACCGCGGAGTGCTCGACCGCGGCGGCGACCGTCCGCATACCCCGCCGTCGTGACGCATACCGGATGCCGTCGACGGCGGCCGTCAGCGCCACCGGACCGCTGGGCAGGAAGCTGAGCTCCGGTGGCCGCACTCGGAGCCCCGAGGCGAGTGCCTCGCGGGCGTCGTCGAGGAGGCGCCGGGCCTGTCGGCCCTCCGCGTAGAGCCGGCGTGGGTCGGCCCAGCCGGCGTCGAGGGCGGCCAGCAGCACCTCCCGAGCCGCCGGCAGGATCGGCCCGGAGGCACCGTCGAGGAGCACGCGAACCCCGCCTGCTTCAGGGGGCCCCGGAGCCTCCGTCACGGCAGCCACGTTAGCCTCCGGACTGGCCCCTACCGCCAGCGATTCCAGGGGGCCACCCAGTAGGGTTGCGACGTACGCTGAAGTCGTTCCCCGAGGTTCCGCCGACCCGGAAGGTTCCCTGTTGCGCACGCACCCACGACCGACCGCGCGCCAGACGCGTCGGGGAGTCACCGTCACCGGTCTGATCGTCGCGGCAAGCCTGATTCTGAGCGGCTGCGCGAGCAACGGGACGGCCTCGAGTGGGTGGCTGCCCCAGGGCCAGGACGGCGGTCGGGTCACCGACCACGCCGAACGCGTCACCGACCTCTGGGTTGGTACCTGGATCCCGGCGCTGTTCGTGGGGCTCATCGTGTGGGGGCTGACGATCTGGGTGATGGTGGCCTACCGCCGGAAGAAGACTGACGTCGGCCTGCCGCCGCAGCTGCGCTACAACGTGCCGATCGAGATGCTCTACACGATCGTCCCGGTCCTCATGGTGGCCGTCCTCTTCGTCTACACCGCTCGCGACGAGTCAGCCCTCCTGGACGTCTCTCAGAAGCCGGACGTGACGATCAACGTCATCGCCAAGCAGTGGAGCTGGGACTTCAACTACGTCGAGGCCAACGTCTACGAGGCCGGAGTCCAAACGGAGTTGGACAAGGCCACCGGCGAGCCGCTCAACCAGCAGCCGGTCCTCGTGCTGCCGATCAACAAGCGGGTCGAGTTCGTCCTCAACGCCCGTGACGTCATCCACTCGTTCTGGGTGCCAGCGTTCCTGCAGAAGCTCGACGTCATCCCGGGCAAGACCAACCGCTTCCAGGTGGTCCCGACCCAGGAGGGCACCTTCCAGGGCAAGTGCGCGGAGCTGTGCGGCGCCTACCACTCGCAGATGCTGTTCCAGGTCAAGGTGGTCTCCGAGGCTGACTACCAGGCAGAGATCGCGCGGCTGAAGTCGATCGGCCAGAGCGGGCAGCTGCCCATCGACCTCAACCGCGAGCCGGTGCTGCCCGCGGACCAGAAACTCGTCCCCTCCGCTAACGGGAGCTAGAGATGGCCGCCACGACGACGACACCCACAACGGCCGGCGGGTCGACGCTCGAGTACTCGACCGGCGAGCGGGTAGCCACCCGGCGGAAGCTGCTGCCCGGCCAGACGTTCGTCAAGTGGATCACGACGACCGACCACAAGGTCATCGGCAACCTCTACTTCATCACCTCGTTCATCTGGTTCCTCCTCGGCGGGATCATGGCGCTGCTGATCCGCACCGAGCTGGCGGCGCCCGGCCTGCAGGTCGTTGACACGCCCGAGCAGTACAACCAGCTGTTCACGATGCACGGCACGATCATGCTGCTGCTCTTCGCGACACCGCTGTTCGCCGGGTTCGCCAACGCGGTGATGCCGCTGCAGATCGGCGCTCCCGACGTCGCCTTCCCGCGCCTCAATATGTTGGCCTATTGGCTCTACTTCTTCGGTGGGATCATCGCCGGGGCCGGGTTCCTCACCCCTCAAGGCGCTGCGGCATTCGGCTGGTTCGCCTACGCGCCGCTCTCCGACAACAGCTACAGTCCCGGCCTCGGTGGGGACCTCTGGGTCTTCGGGCTCGCCCTGAGCGGCTTCGGCACCATCCTCGGAGCGGTCAACTTCATCACGACGATCATCTGCATGCGCGCCCCCGGAATGACGATGTTCCGGATGCCGATGTTCACGTGGACGGTCCTCGTGACGTCCATCCTCGTGCTCATCGCCTTTCCGATCCTGGCCTCGGCGCTGCTGGCCCTCGGTGCGGACCGCCGGTTCGGCGCACACGTCTTCGATGCCGAGAGCAACGGGGCGCTGCTGTGGCAACACCTCTTCTGGTTCTTCGGCCATCCGGAGGTCTACATCATCGCGTTGCCGTTCTTCGGCATCATCAGCGAGGTCTTGCCGGTCTTCTCCCGCAAGCCGCTGTTCGGCTACAAGACGATGGTGTTCGCGCTCATCGCCATCGCCGCCCTGTCCTCGGCGGTCTGGGCGCACCACATGTACGCGACGGGGCAGGTGCTCCTACCGTTCTTCGCGATCATGACGATGTTGATAGCCGTCCCCACAGGGGTGAAGTTCTTCAACTGGATAGGCACGATGTGGGGTGGGTCCATCACGTTCTCCGCCTCGCTCATCTGGGCGATCGGCTTCATCGTGACGTTCCTCTTCGGCGGGCTCACCGGCGTCATCCTCAGCAGCCCGGCGCTGGACTTCCACCTCTCCGATAGCTACTTCATCGTGGCGCACTTCCACTACACGGTTTTCGGCACCGTGGTGTTCGCGATGTTCTCGGGCTTCTACTTCTGGTGGCCCAAGCTGACCGGTCGGATGCTCGACGAGCGTCTCGGAAAGATCCACTTCTGGATGCTGTTCATCGGGTTCCACACGACGTTCCTCATCCAGCACCTGCTCGGCATCGAGGGCATGGCTCGTCGCTACGCCGACTACCTCCCGGAAGAGGGGTTCCAGACCGCCAATTTGATCTCCACCGCCGGGGCGTTCCTCCTCGGTGCCTCGACGCTGCCGTTCATCTACAACGTCTGGAAGACGTGGCGGTACGCGCCCCTGATCGAGAACGACGACCCGTGGGGCTACGGCGGCTCCCTGGAGTGGGCGACCTCCTGTCCGCCGCCTCGGCACAACTTCGACAGCATCCCGCGGATCCGTTCTGAGCGGCCGGCGTTTGACCTGCATCACCCGGAGGTTGCGCCGCCCACGGTCCAGGCGTCCGACGCGCCCCCGTTGGTTAAAGCCATGGGACCGCCGGACCTTGGTGAGATGCCGGGTCATGAGCCGGGCGAGTCCGGTGACACGCGTGGCCCCGGCCGCGGGGAGGCGACGCGATGAGGGTCGAGAGCCGGATGTTCCTGGTGATCGCCATCTTCTTCGTGCCGGTCGGCTTCATCTACGGCTTCTGGACCCAGTGGTCTGAGCCCGTCGGCCCGTTCGGGCTCTTCCTCACCGCCGCCCTCTGCGGGCTGATCACGTTCTACCTGACCGTCACCGGCCGCCGGTTCACCAACCGGCCGGAGGACAACCCGAACGCACTGATCTCCGAGCAGGAAGGCGACTACGGCTTCTTCACGCCCTACTCGTGGTGGCCGCTCTGGCTGGGTCTCACCGCGGCGGTCTGCTTCCTCGGCCTGGCGGTTGGATGGTGGCTGTTCATCATCGGCGCGTTCTTCGGCATCGTCGCCGTTATCGGGTGGACGTTCGAGCACTACAGGGGTCAGTACGCCAACTGACTCCGATGTCGTTCAGTCCCAACCCAGCTCGTGGAGCCGTACGTCGCTGATGCCGAAGTGGTGGGCGACCTCGTGGACGACGGTGACGGCGATCTCGTCGAGCAGCTCCTCGCGGTCGACGCAGGCCCGCCTCAAGGGGCCGCGGAAGATGGTGATCCGGTCCGGTAGCGATCCGGCGTCCCACCAGCCGTCCCGCTCCGTCAGGGGCACACCCTCGTAGAGCCCGAGCAGCTCCGGCTCCTGCTCCGGTGGCTCCTCGTCGACGAGCACCGCGACGTTGCTCATCAGCCGGGCGAGCTCGTCCGGAATGAGGTCGAGTGCGTCTCCCACTGCCTCGTCGAACTCCGCCTGGCCCATCGCCGCGGGAGAGGTGCTCATGGCTCCACTCTGGCACGCTGGCCTGCGTGGCCCACGAGCTCCTCGTGCCTCCACCGGTCCCGCAGGGTGGACGGGTCGCGGTGGTCTCACCTTCATGGGCGGCGCCGGAGCGGTACCCGGCCGTCCATGAGCAGGCCCTCCGTCGACTGCGGGAGGTCGTCGGCGTCGAACCGGTGGAGTATGCGTCCACGCGCCGGTCCGCGAGCCCTGCGGAACGCGCGGCGGACCTCATGGCGGCGTTCGCCGATGCGTCCGTCGGCGCCATCCTCGCGACGATCGGCGGTGACGACCAGATCACCGTGCTCCGTCACCTCCACGCGGATGTCGTACGGGCGCACCCCACGCGGTTCCTCGGCTACAGCGACAACACGAACCTGTTGAACTGGCTGTGGTTCCAGGGGATCGCCGGCTTCCACGGCGGATCGACCCAGGCCCATATTGGCCCAGGACCGTCCATACACCCCGACCATCTCGCGTCCCTGTCCGCGGCTTTGTTCGGCGGTGAGCTGGTCATCACGGCGGCCGACCAGTTCACGGAGGACGAAGTGCCGTGGAGCTCGCCGCGAGTCCTCACCGACCTACCGGCCATGCGTCCGGCGGAACCGTGGAGCTGGCACCGAGCGGACTTCAGCGTCATCGGACCAACCTGGGGCGGCACCATCGAGGTCCTCGCGTGGACGCTGGGTGTCGGCCGCTGGGTGCGGCCGAACGACGCATACCGGGGCGCGGTCCTGCTCCTCGAAACCTCGGAGGAGCGACCCTCCGCCACCGACGTGTTCCGAACGCTGCGCGTCATGGGCGAGCGCGGGCTGCTCGAGCAGTTCGCCGCGGTCGTCGTGGCACGGGCCCGCGCCAGCGACGCGTCCAATCCTGACACCGGGTTGCGCGGGCCCTCAGAGGATGAGCGGCATCGCTACCGGGCTGAGCAGGAGGAGGCGGTACTCCGCGCGCTAGACAGCTACCTGCCGAACGCGCCGGTATGCGTAGGGGTCGACTTCGGGCACACGTCGCCGCAGTGGGTGCTGCCTTACGGCGGGCTGCTCACCGTCGACGGACCGGCACGGCGGCTCGTCGCGCAGTACTAGCGACGAGGACGAACCGGGCTCTTCGGCGTGACCTAGAGGTCCTTCTCCGGGGCCCGCTTGACGACCTCCCGCTCCGAGGTGGGCGATGCAAGACCTTGGGTCTCGGGAGGCCCTTCAACCGACATCGATGTCTCCGGTGCCGGCCTGAGCGCCTCGTGCTCGCCGTGCGCGTGGGCGGCGGCCAGCTCGGCCGGGGTGACCGGGGCGACGCGGTCCTTGAAGTAGAAGTGCGACAGCTTGGCGCGGATCCGCTCCGAGCGGGCGTGCTTGGCGGCAACCCCGTTCGCATCGGTCTGCGAGCCGAGCACCAGCGGTTCCGGGACCTCCTGCTGCACGAGCGGCCAACGTTCGTACGCGTCGAGCGGCTCGTGCTTCTCGAAGAACCGGCCCTCCGCGGTCCGGATGATCGTGCCGCTCTCGCGGCCGTGCAGCACTTTGTCGCGGTCGTGGCGTTGCAGGCTGAGGCAGATCCGCTTCGTGACCCAGAACGCCAGCGGCGGGACAACGAAGATGGAGAGCCGAAGGAAGTTGGTGATGTCGTTGATCGACAGATGCAGCTTGATCGCGATGATGTCGTTGCCGGCCGCGAAGAAGAGGATGAGATAGAAGGACACCGCCATCGCGCCGAGACCGCTGCGGACCGGGGCGTTGCGCGGACGGTCGAGCAGGTGGTGCTCCCGGTTGTCACCGGTCACCCATTTCTCGAGGAACGGGTATGCGCCGAGAACGGTGAAGATCAGCGGCAACAGGAGGATCGATCCGAGGAAGACGTTGAAGCTCCACGTGCGGCCCAACGCCTCAAACTCGAGGAAGCCCGGTAACAGGCGTAACGCGCCGTCGGCGAAGCCCATATACCAGTCCGGTTGCGAACCCGCCGTGATGGGCGACGGATCGTACGGGCCGTAGGCCCAGATCGGGTTGATCGTCACCAACGCCGAGATGAGGGCGGTGACGCCGAAGACGAGGAAGAAGAAGCCACCGGCCTTGGCGATGTAGACCGGCATGAACGGGTAGCCGACCACGTTCATGTTGGTCCGCCCCGGCCCGGGGTACTGCGTGTGCTTGTGCACGAACACCAGCACGATGTGCGCGGTGAACAAGGCCACCAGGATCGCCGGGATCAGCAGCACGTGCACCGAGTACAGCCGGGGGATGATCGCCTCACCCGGGAACGGACCGTCGAAGACGAGGTAGATGACGTACGAGCCGATGATCGGGATCGAGCGCATGAACCCTTCCATGGCGCGGATCCCGGTGCCGGAGAGCAGGTCGTCCGGAAGGGAGTAACCCACGAAGCCCTCGAGAAGGGCCAGCAGCGACAAGATCGTGCCGATCACCCAGTTGATCTCGCGCGGCTTGCGGAACGCGCCGGTGAAGAACACCCGGATCATGTGGATCGTGATGGCGGCGACGAAGAGCAGCGCCGCCCAGTGGTGGATCTGCCGGATCAGCAGGCCACCCCGCACGTCGAAGGAGATGTCCAAGGTTGAGCGGTACGCCTCGGACATCGTGATGCCCTGCAAGGGCAGGTAGGAGCCGTCGTAGACGATCTGACCGGCGCTCGGGACGAACCAGAAGGTCAAGAAGACCCCGGTGAGCAGGCAGATGATCAACGAGTACATCGCGATCTCGCCCAGCATGAAGGTCCAGTGATCCGGGAAGACCTTCTTGAGCAGGAACGCCACGAAGCCGGCGCCGCCGGTGCGGTCGTCCAACCATCCGGCGATGCCGCCGGCGGTCTTCATGCCGCCGCTTGGGGCCGGTTCCGAGACCTCGTCGTGCTCGCGTAGCGCAGCAGCGCTACGCGGGTTCACATGCTCACTCATGGACGAACTCATTGCGCTCCCAGAAGCTCGGGCCCACCGGTTCGGTGAAGCCTTGGGTTGCGACGAGATACCCCGCGGCGTCGACGGTGATCTTCAGCTGCGGCAGCGGCCGCTTGGCCGGACCGAAGATGACGTCCATGTCCCTGGTGGCATCGAAGGTCGACTGGTGGCACGGGCAGAGCAGGTGGTGCGTCTGCTGCTCGTAGAGGCCCACCGCACAGCCGACGTGGGTGCAGATCTTGGAGTAGGCGATGATCCCCTGGTAGCCCCACTCCTGGGTCTTGCGGCCCCGCTCGTCGTCGGCGAACTGGGACGGGTCGAGCCGCATGAGGATCACCGCGGCCTTGGCCTTGTCCTCGAGCACGTGCTTGCTGTCCTTGAGGGTCTCGGGCATGACGTGGAACACCGAACCGATGGTGACGTCGCTCGCCTTGATCGGCGTCAGCTCGGGGTCGCGGGTGAGCCGGATTGGCGCGCCCGGCGAGCCGTCGGGGTTCTTCGGGATGTCCCACAGCGTTTCGGCCAGCTGGCTGATCTCGGTGGGGTTACCGAGAGAGCCGGCCACCTGGACGACGAATGGCAGCGCGAAGAGGCCGAGTGCGCCGCCGAGCGAGTACTTCAGCAGCGGCCGGCGGCCCAGCTGAGCCATCTCGCCGCCGCCGACAATGAGATCAGCCGCCTTCTTGCGGGTCCCGTCCGACGACCGCTGCAAGTGACGCTCCTCGACGATTTCCTCGTCGGGCATGATCACCTTCGCCCAGTGCACGACACCGAACCCGATGCCCAGCAGCGAGACCGCCATGGTCAGGCCGAGGACGAGGTGCAGCAGGTTCGTCGTGCCGATCCCTGGGACGAAGACGTCAACCGTGTAGTCGATGGCGAAATAGGCGACGAGAAAGGCCACCGTGGCCAGCATCGACAGGCCGAAGAGCACGGCGACCTGACGCTCGGCCCGCTTGCCGGCGCGCTCGTTGCTGTCGGAGAGACGGTGGACGTGCGGAGGCAAACCGGGATTCTCGAACCGGTCGGGCAGCACCGCCACGCCGTGGCCGTCGTCACCGCGGCGCGCGGGGACGCGGCGGGCGGAGCCATCGTCCTCGACCATGGTGCCTCCGCCGTGCGGAGTCTCCTCGTCGCTCATGTAGGCATCGATCCTGTCGACTCGTCCTGCTGACGATTAGAACAAATTTGAGCCCCGCACGCAGTAGGGGGTGTCACGCGGCTTTCGACCCCAGCCAGACGGCGATGGCGATCATGACGCCAAG
>JBKPQA010000162.1:0-3104 GCA_046733835.1 Actinomycetota bacterium | reverse complement strand
CACGGGCGCGCCGAGGATGACACTGTCAGCCCCCGGCAGGTCGGCGAGCAACACGCGCATCCCATGAGTATCCGTGCGCGGGGTCCGTGCCCCGGGCAGGATGGCCGACATGGCGAAGTCGAAGGCGAAGGTGAGCAAGCCGAAGGCGTCCGCGAAGAAGTCGAAGCCCGGCTCCAGGAAGGCCAAGGACCTCCCCGCCGCGCCTCTGGAAGAGCTGCTCCGGGTCGACCGCGGTTTCCGTCTGGAGGACGTCGACTGCGACAGCACTCCAGGGTTCGAGGGCGGAAAGTCCGCCGGACAGCAGGCGTTGACCGAGCATGCGCCGGAGCTGGGCGACTGGCAGGAAAAGCTCTACGCCGAGTCCAAGGGCGGCGGGCAGCGGGCCCTGCTGCTGGTGGTGCAGGGATTGGACACGTCAGGCAAGGGCGGCCTGATGCGCCACGTGGTGAGCCAAATTGATCCCGAAGGCATCCGGGCGACGGCGTTCAAGGCCCCCACACCGGAAGAGCGGAGGCACGACTTCCTCTGGCGGATCCGTAACGCTCTACCGGGCCCCGGAAAGATCGGGGTCTTCGACCGCTCGCACTACGAAGACGTCCTCGTGGTCCGGGTCCACGACCTGGTGCCCAGGTCGGAGTGGTCGAAGCGCTACACCCAGATCAATGCCTTCGAGCGGGAGCTCATCGCGTCCGGGACGCGCATCGTCAAGGTGATGACCCACATCTCCAAGGACGAGCAGAAGGCCCGACTGAGAAGGCGGCTCGAACGACCGGACAAGCACTACAAGTACAACCCCGGCGATCTCGACGAACGCCTCCACTGGGACGACTACATGGAGGCGTACCAGGCGGCACTCACCAGGACATCGACCAAGGCAGCGCCCTGGTACGTCGTGCCGGCCAACAAGAAGTGGTACGCCCGGTATGCGGTCCAGCAGCTGCTTCTCAACGCCTTGGCCGATATGGCACCCACGTGGCCTGAGATGGGGTGGGACATTCCCGCGGAGCTGGCTCGCCTCGACGCGACCTGATGCTGTTCCCGGAACCCACCAACCCGCGCGACGACCGTCGAGAGGTACTGCTCGACTACCTCGACTTCTACCGCGCGGTGGTGCGGGTCAAGGTGACGGGACTCACCGACGAGGAGCTCCGCACGTCTTTCGTGCCGTCCGGGTGGACGCCGATAGAGCTCGTCAACCATCTCGTGCACGTCGAACGCCGTTGGCTGATATGGGGATTCGAAGGAGAGGCCTTCGACGATCCGTGGGGCGACGTGCGCGATGGGAGGTGGCACGTATCCCCCGAGCAGTCGGTCGAGAAATTGCTCGACGACCTCGACGCCGGCGGGACGCAGACGCGAGCACTCGTCCGGAGCCACGACCTCTCCGACCTCGGCGCTCCCGGCGAGCGGTGGGAGGGAGCTGACCCGCCGCCCTTGGAGCGGGTCCTCCTCCACCTGATCCAGGAGTACGCCCGGCACGCTGGTCATCTCGACATCGTCCGCGAGCTGGCAGACGGGACGGTCGGCGAGGGAGGCGACTGAGCGCCTGCCGTCGGCGGAAGTCGGTCAGGGACCGACAACGAGGTCAATGACCTCTTTGGCGGTGTCACTGCGGACCGGAAGGGTGCCGAAGACCCTTCCGTCATCCTCGCCCAGACGGCTGGCGAGGAACGCCTCCGCCACCACCGCGGGGGAGTACTGGACAAGCAATGCCGCCTGAAGAGTCAGACCGACGTGGCGCACCAGACCGCGAGCGCCGAGCTGGGCGTCCAAGGGGTCCCTCGAGGCGGCGTGCCGTACCGCGGCCATGGTTGCGTCGATGGCCGCGTCAAGGCGTTGGTCGTGGCCTCGAGCCTGGGTCAGCTCCTTGTCCAGGGCCTCCACCGCGAGGGGCTCGCGGGTGATGGCGCGCAGGACGTCCAGGGCGTTGACGTTGCCGGAACCCTCCCAGATCGAGTTCAGGGGCGCCTCCCGGTAGAGCCGGGCTACGCCGTTCTCCTCGACATACCCGTTGCCGCCCAGGCATTCCAGCGCCTCGGCGACCATCGGCGGGGTTCGTTTGCACACCCAGAACTTGGCCGCCGCGACCGCGAGCCGGAGGAACGCGGACTCACCGTCGTCGACCGCGTGGGCCAGCCGCATACCGAG
This sequence comes from Actinomycetota bacterium, assembly GCA_046733835.1. Classification (GTDB taxonomy): domain Bacteria; phylum Actinomycetota; class Actinomycetes; order Actinomycetales; family Dermatophilaceae; genus Lapillicoccus. Next base: position 956 of record JBKPQA010000162.1, on the reverse strand, counting down.
CAGTGCCCCGGCTTCCGATTCGACGGCGAGGTCGGCGAGGACTGCCCGCATGAGCGGTTGGTCGACCAGCAGGGCCCCGAACGCCGACCGGTGACGGGTGTAGTGCACGGCCCGGGTCAGAGCCTGCCGCATCGTGGCGGCCGAGCCGAGGACGCAGTCCAACCGGGTGGCCGCGACCATGTCGAGAATGGTCCGCACGCCGCGCCCCTCGTCGCCGAGGCGAGAAGCCCACGTGCCGTCGAGCTCTACCTCGGAAGAGGCGTTGGACCGGTTGCCCAGCTTGTCCTTGAGCCGCTGGATCGCGAAGGCGTTGCGAGTACCGTCGTCGAGCACGCGTGGCACGACGAAGCAGGTCAGCCCTCCGGGCGCCTGCGCGAGCATGAGGAACGCGTCGCTCATCGGCGCCGAGCAGAACCACTTGTGGCCGGTCAGCCGGTATGCGTCACCGCTCACGGGTCCCGAGGCCACCGGCACGGCACCGGTCGTGTTGGCGCGGACGTCGGAACCGCCCTGCTTCTCCGTCATACCCATGCCGCAGAGCGCGCCGGCCTTGTCGGCGACGGGGCGCAGCTCCGGCTCGTAGGCACGCGAGGCGAGCCGGGGGACCCAGACCGAAGCGAGGGACGGGTCGTGGCGCAACGCCAGCGCCGCCGCATATGTCATCGAGACGGGACAGCCGTGCCCGGCGTCGACCTGGCACCAGACCAGGAATCCGATCGCCCGGCGAAGGTGGGCGCCTGTGCCGGACGGTCGGGTCCACGGCTCGGCGGTGAGGCCGTTGGAGACCGCGGTGCCGAGCAGGGCGTGATAGGCCGGGTCGTAGTCAACCTGGTCTGCGCGTTCCCCGGTGGACTGGTGGCTGCGAAGCCTGGGCGCGTTGCGCTCGGCCTCGGCCGCCCAACTCTGCGCGGTGGCGGAGCCGGCGAGCCGGCCGAGATCGTGCAGTGCAGTTCCGT
>JBKPQA010000161.1:0-11474 GCA_046733835.1 Actinomycetota bacterium | reverse complement strand
TGGACGCGAAGCTGCAGACCGACATCGACATGCTGGCCGATCCCACGATCACGGTGCGTACGCCGTGGTACGACGTGACCGCCGCGGTTGCCGTTCCAGCGCTCGTCGTCACCGGGGACAACGATGCCATCTGGCACGGAGCCCTGTTGACCCAACTCCGCGACATCATCTCCGGCAATGACTGCCTCGACCTGGAGATCATCGCCGGCGCGGGCCACTGCGTCCGGCGCGACCGCCCCGAGGCCTTCCACACTGTCGTGGATCCCTGGATCGCCAAGCAGTTCGACGAATGACAGTGGCAAGTCAGGCGTTTGTCGCCAGCCGCCGCACCGTCGCGACCGCGCGGCTAGTCCATGAGGGCGACGACGACGTCGAGCTCCGTGGCGTCGTACCAGAGGTAGTCCGTGAGCGCGCCATCGGTGCTCTCGGACGAGGGATCGGCGACGTGGAACGACGCGACCTGGCGGCGCGGGACCGCGCCGGCGACCTGGACGGCGCTGACCGGTGCGCCCGGATCGAGCAGGTCGGTCACGACCTCGGCGTCAACGTCCGCAGCGGCGACGACGGTGGCGGTGCCCGCAACGGAGGTCGTGGCGTCCGAAAAGGCGAGGTACTCCAGCTCCTCGTCATCCGCGGTGGGGTGCTCTCGACGCAGGTCGGTCGTCACCGCATACGCCGTGAACGGGGGAGGCTCCAACGAACCGCCGTCGCCGAGCCGGCGGAGTCCGCTGGACGTCACCGGGACGTAGATGCGGGTCTGCACGGTCAGCTCGAGCCTCCTCGAATCCGGAGCTCCAGGTGGCCCGCGGCTTCGGCCTCGGCGGCCAGGGCCGCCCGGAGATCGGCGTCGTCGGTCTGAGGGTGGAAGTCGGACGGCAACGGCGCCGGCGCGGGATTGGCCAGGGCCACTGACGAGGTGCGCAGCGAGGTCTCGATGACGCGCGGGCGCCGGCCGACGTCCATGAGGTTGCCGCCGATGGCCTCCAGATCCTCGCGCCCCGGCCCGATGATCGTTACCTCGGTGCCCTCCGAGTGCACGACCGCCAGCTCGCGGAGGGCCTTGGCGGTCACCCGGGTGCGCCACTGACGCTCGAGGCGGGTCACCAGCTCCCGGGGAGCATCGAGGTCGAACGAGGCCTGCGGGGCTAGGACGTAGACCTCGTCGAGACCGAGCCCGGCCATGAGGTCGATGTTCGTCGAGGACCAGGTGCCGCCGTCGATGTACCGGCGCTCGTTGATCGTGACCGGCTGGTACCAGCTGGGGATGGCGCACGACGCCATGACAGCCTCCGGGGCACCCGCGACGGGCGCGCCGGCGCGTCCGAACGGGACCCGCTCCCCCAGGTCGTAGTCCAGTGCCACCACGGTGAGCCCGTCGCGGTCCACCCAACCGTCACCCACCCCGTGGCGAACCAGCGCCCCGACGCTGTCCAGCCGCCCCCGCCCTTCCGGCAGGAGGGCGGCGAGCACGGCCATCGGCGGCAGCTGCCGCAGCTCGCGAATCGGCTTGCGCAGCAACACCGTCGAGCCGATCCCGGCCCGCGGCGTGGGCGGCCGGTCGCCTCCGGTGCTCTCCTCGTAATCCCAGTGGAAGCCGGCCAGCTTGCCGTGGTCGAGCCGACCCTCCGTCTGGTGGGTGCGAAGCTCCGACACGCTGACACCGCAGGCCAGCAAGGTGCACAGCACCGATCCGGCCGAGGTGCCGACCATCTCGTCGAAGGAGCGCGCGTCGACGTCGAGACGGTCCTCCAGGGCAGTGAGGGCGCCAACCATCCACGCCGCACCGAGCACGCCGCCTCCGCCGAGGACCAGCCCTCGCCGGGTTGCCCTCACGCGCCCTCCCGGCCTTCGGTGAGCTCGGCGAGCGCGTCCACAATGCACTGGCCGAGGACCTCGAGATCCGGCATGGCGTTGCGGTCGGCGTTCAGGCCGAAGTACACGCCCCCGTCGTACGAGGTCAGGCCGATGGCGAGCGCCTGTCCCTTGGCGAGCGGGATAACCGGGTACGTGGACAGCATTGGCGCGTCACCGGCATACAAGGTCGTCTGCGGACCGGGCACGTTGGTGATGATGACGTTGAAGAGGCGCCGCGACATCGCGCTACTGAGCCGGGCGCCGAGGGAGTGCAGCGTCGGTGGAGCGAACCCCGCCAGCCCGACGAGCCGCTGCGCGCTCATCGCCTGGCCACCCTCCATCTGCTGCCGCATCGAGAAGGCGATCTGATGCAGCCGCATGGAGGCGCCCGGTTCTCCGACCGGCAGGTCGACGAAGCACGCGGTCAGCCGGTGCGCCGCAGACGTGGTCGTCCCGGACCCGTTGCCCTCGACGCTCACGGGGACCATCGACCGGACCACCGAGCTGGGATGGACCGGTTCCCCACGGGTCAGCAGCCACGCCCGAAAGGCGCCAGCAACGGTGGCAAGGACCACGTCGTTGACGGTGACCTCGTCGGCGTACGCACCGCGGGCGAGGCGTGACCGCACTTTGCGGTAGTCGTCCAGATCGGTTCCCACCATGAGGAACCGGCGGGCCGCACCGATCTCCACGTTGAGCGGCGATGTCGGCGCCGGGCGGGCCGCCCCACGCACTACCGTCGACACCAGCGAGCCCACGCCCTGAAGGATGCGCCCGGCCACTTCACGAACCTCATCGACGTTGTCGCGCACCGAGTCGATGACCTGTCCGGGCATGAAGACGGCGTCGGTCACCGCGCCGGCCACCAGTTGCAGGTCGCTGGGCTCGTGCCTCGGCCGCCAGGTGTCGACGACGTCCTCGTCGAAGCCCGGCAGGTCACGCACGAGGAGCTGCGCGATATCCAGCGCCACCGCGCCGTCGACCAACGCGTGATGCGTCTTGGTCACCACCGCGAAGCGGTCGTGCTCCAGTCCCTCGACGAGATAGACCTCCCAGAGCGGGTGACTGCGATCCAGCGGCCGCTGCTGGATCCGCGCGACGAACTCCTCGAGCTGCTCGTCGGTCCCGGGCCTCGGCAGCGCGGCCTGGCGAACGTGGTAGGTGATGTCGAACGACTCGTCGTCCACCCAGACCGGGTTAGCCAGCCGGCCGGGCACCTCGCGGACCTTCTGCCGGTACCGCGGCAGATGGGCGATCCGGGCCGAGATGAGGGCCACCAGTTCGGAGTAGTCGAAGATGCCGTCGGAACTTCCGGACCGTTCTGGTTCGTCGAACACCATGACGTTGCCGACGTGCATGACCGTGGTCGGCTCCTCGAGGTACAGCAGCGAGGCGTCAAGGGAGCTGAGCCGGTCGGACACCCGCACATCGTCGCAGACGGCATCCTCCCTACGATGGCGACGCCGCTCACGTCCGTGGGGGCCATAGGGCGCCACAGGGAACGAAAGGACTCGGAGTATGCGTCGCCTCTCCCTCGGTGCTGTCGTCGCCGCGACGGCGCTGAGCCTGGCGGGCTGCTCCAGCGCGTCGCCGGCCCCGGCAGCCACAACGCCGCCGACGGCCAGTGCCGCGACGTCATCGACGTCCTCGACCTCCGCCACGAGCTCATCGAGCTCCACCTCGTCGGCGTCGACCGCGGCCGGCCGGACCCTCGAGATCACCGTCAAGGGAAGCACGGTGACTCCGCCACCGGCTCAGGTCGACCTGCCGGTCGGCGCGACGCTCACCCTGACGGTCACGAGTGACCACGACGACGAGCTCCATGCGCACGGTTTCGAGGTGGAGCAGAACATCAAGGCCGGCGTGCCGACGACGATCACCATCACCGGCAAGGACCCCGGTGTCTTCGAGGTCGAGCTGCATGAGCCGGCGCTGACGCTGCTCACCGTCGCCGTCCGGTGAGGTGAGCCCCCCGGCGGGCGTCGCCGCATACCTCTCCTCGGTCACCCCGGCCGCCCTGCCGGCCCACGGGGTCGGCAACCGCTCTGACCTGCCGCTGCCGTTCGAGGCGCTGGTCATCGGCGCGGCGCTCGCCCTGCTCGCGTCGTTCGTCGGCCTGGCGTTCCTCTGGCGGGAGCCGCGGTTGCGGCCGGAGGACGGGTGGGAGCTGCCAGGCGGCATCCAGGCCGTCCTCGACGCCCGATGGTTCCGGGGGCTGCTGGCCGGGTTGTCGCTGCTCCTCACCGGTTGGGTGGTCCTGGCGCTGATCCTTGGCCAGGACGACGCCAACAACCCGGTGCCCTATGTCGTCTATGTGTGGCTCTGGGTCGGGATGCCGTTCATATCACTGGTGTTTGGCGCGGTGTGGGCGATCATGAACCCGGTTCGGTGGCTGCACCGAGGCATCGCCGCACTGGCGCGCATCCCCCGCGACTTCACTCTGACCGACCTGGACCTGGGCTTGTGGCCGGCCGCCGCGGGTCTCTTCGCCTTCACCTGGCTCGAGCTGGTGGCGCCGGACCGGACCACGCTGCTCGTGCTCCGGATCGCCGTCGGCCTCTTCGTCCTGGTGAGCATCGTCGGGTCGCTGATCTTCGGAGAACGGTGGTTCCGCGAGGGTGACCCGTTCGAGGTGCTGTCGCGGCTTTACGGCCAGCTGTCACCGCTCGGACGGCGCCCGGACGGCCGCCTGGTGCTGCGAACTCCGGTCCACGGGCCGAGCCTGCTCGCACCTCGGCGTGGGCTGCTCGCGACGGCCGCCGTCATGCTGGGGGGCACGGCGTACGACAGCCTCACGGCCGACATCCGGTATGCGGGTTGGGTCCAGTCCACGGCCGCGCCGGACCTGGTCCGGACCGCGACCTTGCTGGGCGTCGTCCTCCTCGTGGCCGGCGCGCTGCACCTGGCGGCCGCCGTGTCCGCCTGGCTCGCGCACATGCCGGTTCGCGGCATGGCGGCCGACCTGGCGCCGTCGCTGCTCCCCATCGCAGCGGGCTACCTCGTCGCTCACTACTACTCGCTGCTCGTCTTCCAGGGACCACGCACGCTGGCATTGCTGAGTGACCCGCTCGGAGTCGGCGCCAACTGGCTGGGAACCGGCGGGGTCGTGCCGTGGGGCTGGCCGATCCAACCCACACTCGTCGCCGTCATCCAGGCCGGATCAATCGTCGTCGGTCACGTACTCGGGGTGGTCGTGGCGCACGAGCGGGCGATCCGAGTCCTGCCGCATCGAGCCGCCGTCGTCGGTCAGGTGCCTCTCATGGTGCTGATGATCGGCTACACGGTGGGCGGGCTGTCGCTGCTCTTCAGCGGCTGACCCGCAGCCGGCGACGACGCCGGTTGCCGCCGACGGGGGCACCGGCCACCCTCTCGGCTACGGCCCTGACCGCCGGGCGCACCGGGGATTGTGGCGCGCACTCCGCCAGCGCTCGCCCTTCGAGGAGCGCCGTGTCGAGGGCGCCGGGGTCGTCGGGGACGAAGAGCACGTCGGTCACGCCGGCGAACCGGGACAGGGCCTCCGAGACGCGACGCTCCGGATGAGATCCCACCGCTCCGGATCGAACCCGGTTCACGCAGACCGTCGGCGCGGGGGCTTGGACCGTCCCAAGCTCTTGGAGACCCCGAACCAGGCGCTGCAGACCGACCGGGTCACAGCCGCCGACAACCACGACCTCGTCGGCGGCGGCGAGCGTGGTCAACGTCGCCGCGTTGCGTCGCGGCGCCATGGTGTCGTAGCTCAGTTCCTCGTCTTCCTCGAGGTTGAACCCGCAGTCGACGACCACGACCTGAGCCAGCGACCGGCACACGGTGAGGACCCGTTCGAGGGCGGCCGGCCGGATCTCCGGCCACCGCTCCGCTTTGGGTATGCCGGTGAGTACCCGCAGACCACCCGTCGCCGTAGGCGCGAGCCGGGCCAGCGTCGGCAGGTCGAGCGTGCCCTGGTCCGCGGCGCGCGTAGCCGCGGCGATGCCCGGCGCCTCGTCCAGGAAGGACAGCGCCTGAGCCACGGAGCCGCCGTAGGTGTCGGCGTCGACGAGGACCGTGGGAATGCCCAAACCGGCCAGCTCGGTCGCCAGGTTCACCGCGATGGTGGTGCGGCCGGGAGCGCCGGTGGGGCCCCAGACGGCGACCACCCGGCCGGCACCGCTGGAAAGCAGTCCGCCCGGCACGCCGTCCTGCGGACCCTCCTCGAGGAGATCGGTCACCCCAGTGACCGGCCCCTCCCGTGCGAGGCCCGGCGCTCGCATACCGGTGGCTTGGGTGAAGTGCCCGTTCTCCGTGAAGGCGTCGAGCTCGAAGGCGTCGATTGCGGGGTCTGCGGCGTCGGCGGTGAGGGCGGCTTCGAACTCGGCGAGCTCCGCGTTGCCCGGAACCACGCGGGAAATGCCGAGCTGGAGCAGCCGCCGCTCGGACTCCTCGTCGCCGTGCGCCGCGATGCCGACCACGTGAACTCCCGCGGACCGCAGCTGCATCACAGCGGTCAGGTCAAGGCCTCGCAGGTCGCTGGAGACGAGGGCGACGGTGCCGAGGCCGGCCGCGGCGGTGGCGACGAGGTCGGGCAGGTCGGCGCAACGACGGACAATAGTCACCTCGCGCGACGCCCCGAGCAGGGTCGCCACGCGGCTGTCCCAGCGGTTGCCGAGCGCGGTGAGGACGGCGGTCACGAGGCGCCCTGGCCGGGGACCGGAACCAGGGTGAATCGCGACTGCCGGTCGACGGCGGCGATGATCTCGGCGACCTTGTTGCGCGGCACCCGCAGCTGCACGGCCATGCTCGATGCGGCCGCACCGAACCGGCTCGGGTCCTGGGTAACGGGCGAAACGCTGACTCGCTCGAGGGCCAGTGTCGCCTCCAAGTAGCGCTCCTGGGTGGACTGGGTGTCACGAGAGCTCACCCAGACGTCGACGACGGCGTTGGCCGGCAGGCCGCGAGCGGAGTTGGCGTCGACCTCCACGGTGACCGCCTGCACCGTGACCGTGGAGCCGGTGCCCACGGCGGACAAGGGGACCAGTTCGCCCTCCGGGATGTCGCGCAGGGCGTAACTGTCATCCGGAACGGCAGATCGGGCCGACAGGTACCGGGACGTCTCGTCGCCGAGCTGGACGTCGACCCGACGCACATTGTCGGAGGTGAGGTGGTCACCCGGCCGGATCACTGTCGAGGCGGCATACATCGGAACCGTGTCGTCGGAGGTGGCGATGATTCGGGCGCCGAGCGCCGTCCCGAGGAGGACGAGGACGAGCCCGACGAGAAGTCGGGGGTCCCGCCACGACGGTCGCTGCAGTCGCTTTGCCGTCGGTTCGGGCAGCTGAGGCACGCCTTCTCCTTATCGCCCCACATTCACGTGGCTCATCCCGCGCTGAGGCGGTGCGCGTCCAATACTGGCTGACCGCCTAGGGGCGGGTCACCTGTATCTCATCGCTGTGGAGAACCTGCCAGTTCGGGTACTCGTTGTGGAAGAGTAGACGCGCGAGGGGACTCATCGCCTACAGTAAAGAGCCGGTAAAGAACGCCGACTTATGTCCGAGTGGCCAGGTCGGGAGACCCCCGGCCCACCACTGATCATCCGAAGCGAGGACTAACCCCAGCATGCCCACGCAGCGCTTCCTCCAGCTCACTGAGGTCTCGGAGATCCTCAACATCTCCGCCGCGCAGGCCTACGCCCTCGTCAGGTCTGGTGAGCTTCCGGCCATCAAGGTGGGTGGTCGTGGTCAATGGCGGGTGGAGACCACCGAGCTGGAGAACTACATCCAGCGGATGTACTCCGAAACCCGCCAGTTCGTCGCCGCGCACCCGTTCGGCACGGGCACCGACGACCTCCTCTGACCTCTGCCCCTCCGTCTCCCCCGCTGACGCGGAGGACCAGCCCCCCGATCCTTCGCGTCAGCGGCGGCGCACGGCCGCGATGCCCGCAAAGGGGACCGCACGAACCCCAAGCACGTTCTCCGCGCGGCGCGGAAGATCAGCCGAGTGCTCCGCGACCTCCACGTAGTCCTGACCGACGCCGTCGATGGTGCCGGTGAGAACGCTCCCCTCGACGTCGACCACGTCGACGACCGCACGGTCCCGACTCACCGCACGCAGCGCAGAACCGAGGCCGAACCCCTTGGCGACCGCGCCGGTGCGCTCGGCGCCGGCGAGCCCCGTGACCGAACGGATGGCCGCGGTGGCCACGAGGACCGGACGGTCGACGCGCCGTTCCGCCCCTGACGGCGGCACCACAGTGAGCGGATGCTCGGCCCGGTGGTCGAGCAGCACCCAGTCGGGCCCGCTCCCCATGACAAGGCCGCGCAGGAGACCGACGCCGGCGACGCGCATCTCCACCACGGTCCGGTCGACCGCCGCGGCGAACCGCTCGTGCATGCCCAGCAGGGCGCGCTCGCGGCGGGTGCGGTCGGCGACTTCGGCCGCGAGCTCGCGCGCCTCGTCGGAGGAAAGCTGCGCCTCGAGGTCCGCGAAGAGGCGCTCCCACCGCACGGAAAGGAGTGTAGTCAGCAAGCGTTGACAAGCGGTCAAGCGAGCGCCAGCATACGTAAACTGAAGCAAACGGACGATTCTGGGGAGGTTGTGTGGACGCTGAGACTGCGGCTCGGACTCTCCGGCCGACGGCCCTCGCCACGGGCGCGCTTCTCCTCTGTGGCGGCGGGCTGCGACTCTGCTGGATGGCGGCGGCCGGCCCCTTGCACTCGATTCAGGCGAGCGGCCCAGACGCTCCGGAGGACCTGATCGTGGTCGGCGCGGCAGCCCTGGGCGGGGTCCTTCTCGCCTGGCTGGCGTTCGGCGCCATGCTGTCCGCCCTCGCCGCAGTACCGGGGGCCGCGGGTCGCATCGCTGACGCAGTGGCGGTACGAGTCGCCCCGGCGGCGGTGCGGCGGGCCATCACGGTGCTCCTCGGGACGGCGCTGATGACGGCACCGATATCCGCCGCCCACTCCGCCGGCTCGCAGCCAGCCCCCTCGCCGGACGCGACGACCAGCCACGTCGTGGGACCGCCCGCGCCGGATCCGGGCTTCGGCGTCACCACGCGCCAGCCGGTCGCCGACGGCGGGGCTCCCGACCCCGGGGGCTCAGTCCCCCTCTCGACGACGATGACCGCCCGCGATCCCGCGTTCGGCGCCGGTATGCCCGCGCCGACACCGGCGGCACCAGTGGCCAGCCGGCCTGCGAAGAGTCCGCCCACCGCACCCGGGTTGGGGCCTCTCGGCCCGGTTCCGCAGACGCCGTCCTCCACCTGGTCCCGCACCATCACCGTCGTGCGAGGCGACACTCTCTGGGCCATCGCCGCCAGGCATCTCGGCCCCCATGCGAGCCCCCTGCAGGTCGCCCGTGAATGGCCACGCTGGTACGCCGCGAACCGCACGGTCATCGGCTCGAACCCGGACCTCATCCGCGTCGGTCAGATCCTGACCGTCCCCACCCCTGGAGCGTCGTCATGACCGCATACCAGCCGCTACGCGTGATCCCGCTCCTCGGGACGGAACCACCGGTGATCTCGTACGAGGAAGTCGTCGCGGCAATGACGACGACCGAGTCGCCGTACGTCCAGGACGCGCTGGCCATCGACTACACCCCAGAGGACGACCGCTACTTCGGCCGCCAGCGGTCGCGGTCCAGCGATCTCCCCGATCCGACGCGCTTCGCGCCCCAGCTCGCCCAGGCGCTCGTCGAAGTGATGGCCGGCGCTCGGCCGGCGCCCCAAGTCATCCGCTGGACGAGCCCTGAGGTGTATGCGGTGCTGGCCCGCCGATCTCTCGTGGCCACCCGTCGCGGCCTGCAGCAAGGCCGCCGTCCGGTCGTCCGCCGGACGAGAGTCTGCGACGTCGCCGACGGGGTGGTGGAGGTCAGCGTCGTAGTGGTCCATCCGGACCGGCTCCGGGCCATGGCCATGCGCATGGCCGGCGTGGACCACCGGTGGGTAGTCACGGACCTCGTCGTCGGATAGTCCATCCGGAGACCGAGACCCTGCCTCCCGGCTACTTGCCGCGCCGGCGGGCCTTCTTGGAGGACCTCTTGGGCGGTCGGTTGCCGGACCGGGTCTGTGCCGCTCCGTTGGCACCGGGACCCGTCGCGCCGTCCTCGGAGACGTTGCGCTCCTGGACGGACCCGTCGTCGCTCGGCGCCGTGTACCGGAGCTGCCGTGTCGCCGGACCGCCGAGCCCCTTGGCCGAGAAGGCTGCCGGCACCCGAGCACCCGTGGTGACAGCCTCGGCTTGACCGTCGACTCGGCCGTCCGGGCCGGCCGAGCCGTTCGACCGGCTCACGACCGCGTCCTGTGTAGCCGGGTGCGTGGAGAGCCCACCGACCATGTCGCTCACCGTCATGGGCTGCGCGGCCGGCGACACCGCGTCCTGCGGTTCCACCTGGACCTCGACGTTGAAGATGTAGCCGACGGACTCTTCCTTGATCCCGTCCATCATCGCTTCGAAGAGCAGAAAGCCTTCCCGCTGGTACTCGACGAGCGGGTCGCGCTGCGCCATGGCGCGCAGGCCGATGCCCTCCTGGAGGTAGTCCATCTCGTAGAGGTGCTCGCGCCACTTCCGGTCGAGAACGGACATGACCACCCGTCGCTCGATCTCGCGCATGACCTCGGCCCCGAGCGCCTCCTCCCGGGCGTCGTACGCGTGGTGGGCGTCGGAGGTCAGCGCCTCCTTGAGCTGCTCCGGGGTGATCGCGTTGCGTCCGCCGGCCTCCTCGGCCAGCTCGTCGATGGTGACGGACACCGGGTACAGGGTGCGCATCGCGGTCCAGAGCTGGTCGAGATCCCAGTCACCGGCATACCCCTCCGCCGTTGCGGAGTCGACGTACCCCTCGATGACGTCGTTGATGAACAGCCGGACCTGCTCCTCCATGTCCTCGCCCTCGAGGACGCGACGCCGCTCGTCGTAGATGACCTGCCGCTGCCGGTTGAGGACGTCGTCGTACTTGAGGACGTTCTTGCGGATCTCGTAGTTCTGCGCCTCGACCTGGCTCTGGGCGGAGGCGATGGACCGGGTCACCATCTTGGACTCGATCGGGACGTCGTCCTCCATCCCCGCGGTGGTCATGAACCGGTCCACCATCCCGGCGTTGAACAGCCGCATGAGGTGGTCCTGGAGGGAGAGGTAGAACCGGGACTCGCCGGGGTCGCCCTGCCGACCGGAGCGGCCGCGCAACTGGTTGTCGATGCGGCGGGCCTCGTGACGCTCGGTCCCGAGGACGTAGAGCCCGCCAAGCTCGACGACCTCGTCGTGCTCTTCCCCGACCGCCGACTCGGCGGCGGCGAGCGCGTCGTCCCAGGCCTCCTCGTATGCCTCCGGCGTCTCCTCCGGGTCGAGCCCCTGGGCCTTGAGCGCAGCTACCGCCCGGAACTCCGGGTTGCCGCCGAGCATGATGTCGGTGCCGCGGCCGGCCATGTTGGTGGCGACGGTCACCGCCCCGCGCCGGCCCGCCTCCGCGACGATCGCCGCTTCCCGCGCGTGCTGCTTCGCGTTGAGCACTTCGTGCTTGACGCCTTGTCGGCGCAGCTGGTGGGACAGATACTCGCTCTTCTCGACCGAGATCGTGCCGACGAGGATCGGCTGCCCGGCGGCGTGCCGCTCGACGATGTCGGCGACGACGGCGTCGTACTTCGCCTCCTCGGT
>JBKPQA010000160.1:0-3440 GCA_046733835.1 Actinomycetota bacterium | reverse complement strand
CACGACCATCGTCGAGGACCAGGAGGACCGCGCCCCGATCGAGGGCCGGATCGCCCAGATCAAGGCGGAGATCGAGAAGTCCGACTCCGACTACGACCGCGAGAAGCTCCAGGAGCGCCTCGCCAAGCTCGCCGGCGGCGTCGCCGTCATCAAGGCGGGCGCGGCCACCGAGGTCGAGCTCAAGGAGCGCAAGCACCGCATCGAGGACGCGGTTCGCAACGCCAAGGCCGCCGTCGAGGAGGGCATCGTCGCCGGTGGTGGCGTGGCGCTGCTCCAGGCGACCAACAAGGTGTTCGAGAAGCTCGACCTCGACGGTGACGAGGCCACCGGCGCCAACATCGTGCGCGTCGCGGCCGAGGCTCCGCTGAAGCAGATCGCCGTCAACGCCGGCCACGAGGGTGGGGTCGTCGCCGAGCGGGTCCGCGGGCTCGACAAGGGCATGGGCCTCAACGCGGCGACCGGCGAGTACGCCGACCTGCTGTCGGAGGGCATCGCCGACCCGGTCAAGGTGACCCGGTCCGCCCTGCAGAACGCAGCGTCGATCGCCGCGCTGTTCCTCACGACCGAAGCCGTTATCGCCGACAAGCCCGAGAAGGCCGCTCCGGCGATGCCGGGTGGCGACGGCGGCATGGGCGGCATGGACTTCTGAGTCCAGCGCTCCTGTCTCACCTGCGAGGCGGCTCCCCGGTTCACCCGGGGGGCCGCCTCCCTTCATCTGAAGGCCGACCGGACGGCGTCCACCACGACTGACCACGTTGGCAGTCCTGGTGGCACTTCCGATCGGAGGACCACCACCACTGACGACGCCAGCAGCACGTGCGGTGAGCGGCTCGGGTGCCGGCCGCCGTCGCCGCGACGCGGCTTGCGGTGCGTACCGAGCTCGCCCAGCTGCCGCATACCGCCCCTCAGTGGGCGAACATGCCTCGCACCCCCTGCTCGGTCTCGGCGTAGCTGCCACTCGCCCGCGATGTCAGCGCCGCGATCTGGGCGAGGTCCTCACGGACGCGGCCCTGCAGGGCGGTCCACTCCCCGACCAGGCCCTGGAACTCGGTCGCCGCCGCGCCGGTCCAGGACCCCTCGAGCGAGGTGAGCCGGGCGTGCATGGCGCCGACCGAGGACTCGATCTCGGCGGCGATGCCGGACATGTCGGACGCAGCGGCCTGGATGCGGTCGGTGTCAACAGTGAACATGGGTCCTCCTCGGGTAGCGGTTTCCTCCGACGCTAGGCGGCCGCGCCCAACTACTCGCGCGTTGTCCACAGCCCACTAGCGTGAGCGGCAATGACCATCTGGATCGACCAGCCGATCTGGCCCCGCCACGGCACGGTCTTCGCCCACCTCATCAGCGACACCTCGCTCGATGAGCTGCACGCCTTCGCGCAGCGGGCCGGGCTCCACCCGCGGTCGTTCGAGGGCGACCACTACGACGTACCGCGGGAGCGGTATGCCACGGTGCTGGCCGCAGGCGCGACGGCCACGAGCGGCGCCGAGGTGGTGCGGAGGCTGGTCGCCAGCGGTCTGCGGCTCCGGAAGCGGCGCGGCGACCGGCCAGTGGCTCGCATACCCGCCCTCGTCTTTCCCGACGGCACTCGGGCGTCGGTGGACCTCGTCGCCTCCGACCGGCCGGTGACGGCCAGTGAGGTCTTCGCGGCGATGGCGTTCGTCCAGGACGATGCCGGACGATTCGCGGTCGTCCACTCCCCTCGGCGCGACGCCTGGGGCTCCCCCGGCGGTTGGCTGGAACCCGGCGAATCCGTCGCCGACGCCGCGGTCCGGGAAGTCCGCGAGGAGACCGGGTTACTGGTCCGCGTCGACGACCTCGAGGTATGCGCGTACGAGCGGTTCACCATCGACGGCGAGGTCCGTGGCCGGTGGCGGCCGGGACGCAGCTACCTGCAGGTCTTCCGAGTCCGGGTGCCCGAGGCGACGCCCGTGCTGACGGCGACCGAGGACGACGTCGACGGGTGGCGGTGGGTGGACCGCCGTGAGTTCGAACAACTCTGTGGCGCCGACTTCTGGTGGCCGCTGGTGCCGCGGCTCTTCGCGTAGCTGTCCGCGGGCTGCCCTAGCGTCGACGCATGCCGACCATCGGAATGTGCTTCCCCCGGGAGTTGCCTGGTTCCGTAGTGCCCGAGTTCGCGAGGCGGCTGGACGCCGGTGGCGTCGACGAGCTGTGGCTGATCGAGGACTGCTTCTTCACGACGGCTCCGCCGCTGGCGGCTGCGGCGCTGGCCACGACGGAGCGGCTGACGGTGGGTCTCGGGATCCTGCCCGCCGTAGCGCGCACCGCGGCGGTGACCGCCATGGAGATCGCGACCCTTTCCAGCATCGGCCCGGGACGCGTGGTGGGGGGCATTGGCCACGGCATCCAGTCGTGGATGGCCCAGATGGGCGCCGCGACGGCGTCGCCGTTGACCACCCTCGACGAGGTGATCTCCTCGGTCCGCCGATTGTTGCGCGGCGAGACGGTGACTTTTCGTGGCCGCGAGGTGACGCTCGACGGAGTCCGTCTGGAGCACGTCCCCGACCCCGTACCGCCCGTGCTCGCCGGTGTCACCGGACCCAAGTCGCTGGCCCTCGCCGGTCGTGTCGCCGATGGGCTCCTGCTGGCGGGGCCGAGCACCGTTCCTCACGTCCGGGCCGCCCGGCGCGCTGCAGACGCCGATAGCCGGGCGGGGTTCCATCTCGTCACGTTCACCCACTTAGCCGTCGCCGAGAACCCCGTGGACGCTTACACCGAGCAGGCCCCGTTCGTCGCCGAGTTCCTCGACTCGCCGGGATTCCGCGAGCTCCCGTTCCTCGACGAGCTGCGCGAGCGCTACGCCAAGGACGGGCTCAAGGGCCTGGTCGGTATGCCGCGCGATTGGTGGCTGCAGATCGGGGCCATCGGCACCCTCGACGACGCCCTCGAGCACGTCGCGCTCCTCGAGGGCGAAGGCGTGACCGGAGTGGCGTTCTTCCCCACACCGGAGCTCGACGTCGCCCGCCGGCAGGTGGACCACGTCGTGGCGATCGCCGGATCCCGCTGACCGGGCTTGGTGTTCAGGACCGAGCGTCGTAGAGGAGCTCTCGCCGGTCGCGGAGGCGGTCGTTGTATGCGCCGAGCGACTTGTCGTCGGCCGCCGATGGGTCGATGTCGGCCCAGAGCAAGCCTGGGCCCGCCGTCTCGCCCGGCGCGGTGGCCGGCCCCGCGAGCAGGTACCCGGTCGGCGCGATGATCGAGGTGCCGCCGACCCACCGCGTACCGCGTTCGTCGCCGCACCGGTCGGCGACCACGACGAACACCCCGTAGTAGGCCGCGGCCGCCTGGGCCTTGACCACCTCGATCGCCGGCTGGTCCGGCGGATGGTTGATCACCGGCCAGTTGGCCGGCGTGGTGACGATGTGAGCGCCGGCTTCGGCAGCCAGGCGCACCAGCTCCGGGAACTCCAGGTCGTAACA
>JBKPQA010000159.1:0-3832 GCA_046733835.1 Actinomycetota bacterium | reverse complement strand
CGCCCTCCGTCGCGTCGGCGAGCCGCCGGAGGTAGCCGCGCGGGTCGGCCAGGCCGTCCGGGTGGTCGATCCGCAGTCCGTCGACCGACCCGTCCTGGACCAGGTCGACGATCAGAGCGTGGGTCGCCTCGAACACGTCCTTGTCCTCGACCCGCACCGCGGCCAGCGATCCGACATCGAAGAAGCGCCGGTAGTTCAGCGTGCTGGCCGCGGCGCGCCACGACTCCAGCCGCCACCACTGCCGGTCAAGGAGCTCCGCCGGCGGCAGCTGCTCGGTACCGGGCCTAACCGGCAGCTCGTGGTCGTAGTAGCGGACCACCGTCTCGTCACCGTCGGGGCCGCCGTCCGCGGCGACCGTCACCTCACCGGCGGCCAGCGCCTGCTCGAGGGTTCCGCCGAGGATCGGTAGCACCATCCGATCGTGGGCGGCGTCCCAGTCGACGTCGAACCACGACGCATACGGCGACTGCCTCCCCTCGCGCAGCACGGACCACAGGGGCGGGTTGAGGTGCTCCGGCTCCGGCACCGCCATGTGGTTCGGGACGAGATCGACGACAACCCCCAGCCCGCGCTCCTTGAGCGCGGTCGCCATGGCGTCGAACGCCTTACGGCCGCCGGCCTCCTCGCTGAGCCGGGTGTGGTCGACGACGTCGTAGCCGTGCGTGGACCCCGGGGCGGCCTGCAGCACGGGCGAGAGGTATGCGTGGCTGACCCCGAGGTTCGCGAGGTAATCGGTCCCGGCCGCCACGTCGTCGAACCCGAACGCCGCGTGCACCTGCAACCGGTACGTCGCCGTGGGAACCCGGCGGTCGGGACGTCCGGACGTCGGCTCCGTCACTCCTCCGGCCCGCAGGGGCTGCGTAGCACGACGATGCTGCGCGCCGCGACGGAGAACTCGGTCTCCGGCTCGAGGATCGCCGACGCCTGGACCACGGCCGTCGCCGCAGTAGCCGGGTCAGCGGCCGTGGCGGTCGCGTGAGTGGCCGACTCGGGCACCATCGCGGTGTCGATCTCGATGTACCACTCCGCGCCGTACTCCTCCTCGGGAAGCCTGAACGTGATCGGGTCGTCGTGAGCGTTGAAGACGACCAGGAAGCAGTCGTCCCGGATCGGGGCGCCTCGTCGGTCGGGCGCCGGGATGGCGAGCCCGTTGAGGAACACCATCAGTGACCGGGCGAGCCCGTCGTTCCAGGCGTCCTCGTCCATGTGCTTGCCGTTAGGCATGAACCAAGCGATGTCGCCGAGGTCGCTCTCGCCGCCATGGCTCGCCACGCCGGCGAAGAACCGCCGGCGGCGGAACACCGGATGGTCCTTCCGAAGCTGGACCAGCCGGCGGGTGAACCGCAGCAGCTCCGCGTTGTCGTCGTCGAGGTCCCAGTCGATCCAGGTCAGGTCGTTGTCCTGGCAGTACCCGTTGTTGTTGCCCAGCTGCGTCCGGCCCAGCTCGTCACCGTGCGCAATCATCGGAACGCCCTGGGATAGCAGCAGGGTGGTGAGGAAGTTCCGCTGCTGCTTCAGCCGGAGGGCCTTGACCTGGGGGTCGTCAGTCGGCCCTTCGACACCGCAGTTCCACGAGCGGTTGTGGCTCTCGCCATCCTGGTTTCCCTCACCGTTGGCCTCGTTGTGCTTCTCGTTGTAGGAGACCAGGTCGCGCAGGGTGAATCCGTCGTGGGCGACCACGAAGTTGATCGAAGCGATCGGCTTACGTCCGGAGTGCTCGTAGAGGTCGGAGGATCCGGTGAACCGGGACGCGAACTCGGCGAGGGTGGCCGGTTCGCCGCGCCAGAAGTCACGCACCGTGTCGCGGTACTTGCCGTTCCACTCGGTCCACAGGGGCGGAAAGTTGCCGACCTGGTAGCCGCCGTCACCGAGGTCCCACGGCTCGGCGATGAGCTTGACCTGGCTGATGACCGGGTCCTGCTGGACGATGTCGAAAAAGGCGGAAAGTCTTGACACTTCGTGGAACTGACGGGCCAACGTCGCCGCTAGATCGAACCGGAACCCGTCGACATGCATCTCGAGGACCCAGTACCGCAGCGAGTCCATGATGAGCTGTAGTACGTGCGGGTGCCGCATGAGCAACGAGTTCCCGGTACCCGTGGTGTCGTAGTAGTGGCCGAGGTCGCCGTCGACCAGCCGGTAGTACGAGGCGTTGTCGATGCCCCGGAACGCCAGCGTGGGGCCCTTGTGGTTGCCCTCGGCGGTGTGGTTGTAGACGACGTCGAGGATCACCTCGATGTCGGCCTCGTGCAGGGCCTTGACCATGCTCTTGAACTCGGCGACCTGCTCCCCTCGGGTGCCGTACGCCGCATACTCGTTGTGCGGAGCGAAGAACCCGATGGTGTTGTAGCCCCAGTAGTTCCGCAGCCCCTGGTCCACCAGGCTGAAGTCCTGGACGAACTGGTGCACCGGCATCAGCTCGATCGCGGTGATGCCGAGGCGGGTGAGCTGCTCGATCGTCGCGGGGTGCCCGATCCCCGCATACGTGCCGCGGATCTCCTCGGGGACGTCCTCGAGGAGCTTGGTGAGGCCCTTGACGTGGGCCTCGTAGATCACCGTGTCGTGGTACTCATGGCGCGGCGCGCGGTCCTGACCCCAGTCGAAGAACGGGTTGATGACGACCGACGTCAGCGTGTGGCCGAGGCTGTCCTGCGTGTTGGCGATGTCGTCCAGGCCGCCCTTGGGGTCGTCGAAGTTGTAGCCGAACAGCGAGGGGTCCCCCGCCATCTCACCGTCGATCGCCTTGGCATAAGGGTCCAGCAGCAGCTTCTCGGGTATGCAGCGTGCCCCGCGTGACGGCTCGTAGGGCCCGTACACGCGGTAGCCGTAGCGTTGGCCGGGCTGCACGCCGGGCAGAAAGCCGTGCCAGACGAACCCGTCGACCTCAGGGAGGACAACCCGGGTCTCCCGGCCACGTCCGTCGATGAGGCAGAGCTCGACCTTGTCGGCGACTTCGGAGAAGATCGCGAAGTTCACCCCGGTGCCGTCGTAGGTCGCGCCGAGGGGGTAGGGCCTGCCGGGCCAGATTTCCATGGATGCCTTTCGCTCGCTCCCCGTCTCTGTTCACGGGGATCAGGCACGACGTCGGTGGCGGGCCGGCGTCCATCCTAGGCAAGTGGCGGGCGTCAGGCTCGGCGAGCCCGACCGGCAGCGGGTCAGCAGTGCGGCATGCCGTAACCGGCGGAGATGGCGTCCCGGTGGACGAAGCTGGGAGTGCCGCTCTCCACGATCCGGAACCAGTAGTAGTTGCCGTTGAGCGTTTGGCCTTCGGTGAAGCAGACCACGTCCACCTGCTGACCCGGCTTGAGGCCGAACTCCACGGGCGGGGACTGGTTCGTGGGGTACTGGTAAGACGTCGTGGGCTGCGTGATGTAGCCGATGTGCTGCCCGGCGCTCGAATGGGCGTTGGCGCTATGGGCGGCGCTGACGCCCAGTACCGCGGCGGCGGCGACGGACAGGGTGATGGCGGTGAGCTTGCGCATGTGATGTTCCTCTCGTCTTCCGGCCGGCGTCCCCGGCCCGGACCCGGGTCTCTCCCGGTGCTGGATCCAGCGTCGTTGAGGACGCCGCCAGGCGGGATCGGCCGTGGGCGGGACGGCGAGGGTGAACGGCCGGTCCTCCGATCGGTGGACCGCATCAAGGCGGGCGAAGCGCCCGCTCGACCGTCAGCGGGACGGCGACCGCAGCAGCCGGTCCAGGAGGGGCTCGAGAGGAACGACCGTGAAGCGGATGAACGCGTCGCTGCAGGCGTACGGCATCACCACGAACTCGTGATGGAGAAGTGCGCCGCACGTGTAGACGACGTTGGGCACATAGCCGATCTGCTCTTCCT
>JBKPQA010000158.1:0-2245 GCA_046733835.1 Actinomycetota bacterium | reverse complement strand
GCCGCGCCGGGGTACGTGGGGCTGCCCGCCACGATCCCGACCACCCCCCGGGAGTACTTGTCCGAGCTCGCGCCGGGCACCGGCCAAAGGCGCCCGACGTCGTCGAACGTCAGCCGCTCGACCACCGGCCGCACCCGCCCTATTCCGTCTTCCAGGCTCCTGTTGTTGCCGGTTTGGGGACCTTCAGCAGCCCCAAATCGGGAAGAACGGGAGTCTGGAAGACGGAAGGAGCCGAGGTCGAGGCCGATGTCGACGACCGTCAATCGGCCGACGGCCGGCTCGGTGGCCGGAAGCAGGTGCACCGGTTTGGCCACGCCAAAGGTGACCGTTTCGTCGGCGAACACCGCCTCCCCCAACGGCACCTCGCCGGCCGGGTCGGCACCGCTGGGCACGTCGACGGCCACGACCCACGCGTCCTCCGGGATCGCCTCGACCCAGTCCGCGGCGTCTCCCGACAGACCCGGTCGCCCGCCGATCCCGAGAATGCCGTCCACCACGACGTCGGCCTCGGCGACCACGGAACGCCACCCCCTGGCATTCGCCGTCAGCAGAGTCACGCCGGCCGAACGGGCGACCTGCAGCCCACCCGAGTGCGCCGATGCGGAGTGGACCGCCGCCGCGGAGAAGCCCTGCTGCGTGAGGAGCGCCAACGCATACAACGCATCACCGCCGTTGTTGCCGGCGCCGACCAAGCCCACGACCCGCATACCCTTGCGTTCTTCGAGCCGGGCGGCCACTACCTTCGCCAGTCCCCGCGAGGCACGGGCCATGAGCTCGCCGTCGGGCAGCTCGGCCATAGCCCCCTCCTCGGCGGCCCGGACGTCGGCGACGGAGAAGGCCTCGATCACCGACTCAGCCCTCGGCGATGACGACGGCCGAGGCGATCCCGGCGTCGTGTGACAGCGAGAGGTGGAACGAGGCCACGCCGAGGTTCTCGGCCCGGGCCGCCACGGTGCCGGACACCTGCAGCGACGGCTGCCCGTTCCCGTCCTGGATCACTGTCGCATCGAGCCAGCGCATCCCGTCCGGCGCGCCGAGCGACTTCGCGAGCGCCTCCTTGGCCGCGAACCGGGCGGCCAGCGAGGCCAGTCCGAGGCTCCGCTCCGACTCGGTGAACAACCGCAGACGCAGCGTCGGCGTCCGCTCCAGGGCCTGCCCGAACCGCTCGACGTCCACGACGTCGATCCCGACGCCGACGATCACTCCCGAGTCCGCCGGGTCATTCGACGGTGACCGACTTGGCCAAGTTGCGCGGCTGATCGACGTCAAGCCCCTTGGCCGACGCCAGCTCACACGCGAAGACCTGAAGCGGCACCACCGTGAGCAGCGGCGCCAGCAGCATCGAGACCGCCGGAACCCGGATCACCTCGTCGGCGAAGGGAACGACATCCTCGTCGCCCTCCTCGGCCACCACGATGGTTCGGGCGCCGCGGGCCCGGATCTCCTGGATGTTCGACACGACCTTGCCGTGCAGCCCGTGCGTCGTGGACGGCGAGGGGACGATGACGAACACCGGCTGCCCCGGCTCGATGAGCGCGATCGGGCCGTGCTTGAGCTCCCCGGCCGCGAACCCTTCAGCGTGGATGTAGGCCAGCTCCTTGAGCTTGAGCGCTCCCTCCAGCGCCACCGGATACCCGACGTGCCGCCCGAGGAAGAGTACCGCTCGGGTGTCGGCCATGAACCGGGCGATCTCCCGAACCCGGTCCATGGAGTCCAGGACCGTCTGGATCTTGGCCGGCACCTCCTGCAGCTCGGCCATCACCGCCGAAGCCTTCACGGCCTCGGGCTCCCCGCCGCGCAGCTGGGCGAGGTAGAGGCCGAGGAGGTAGGCCGCCGTGATCTGGCCGAGGAACGCCTTGGTCGAGGCCACCGCGATCTCCGGACCGGCGTGCGTATACAGCACCGCGTCGGACTCCCGAGGAATGGTCGCGCCATGCGTGTTGCAGATGGAGATGGTCAGCGCGCCGAGCTCACGTGCGTGCTTTACCGCCATCAGCGTGTCCATGGTCTCGCCGGACTGGCTTATCGACACGACCAGAGTCCGCCCGTCGATGACCGGGTCCCGGTAGCGGAACTCGTGGGCCAGCTCGACCTCGCACGGGATGCGGGTCCAGTGCTCGATGGCGTACTTGGCGACCATCCCCGCGTAGGAGGCGGTCCCGCACGCGATGACGACGATCTTGTCGACGTTGCGCAACGCGGTCTCCGAGATGCGCAGCTCGTCGAGGACCAGCCGGCCGGACTG
>JBKPQA010000157.1:0-4101 GCA_046733835.1 Actinomycetota bacterium | reverse complement strand
GACGGTCGTGAAACGACGCCTCAACCGCGGCCCAACGAGCCTCCTCCACTTCAGAGGCGACCTCTGCCTCGTCGCTGAAGCCGACGGCAGTCTGTGCAAGCAGTGCCCACGCATTTCCGACCTGCTCGGGCAGGAACGGCGGCGCCTCCTCAACAGTCGCGGCCATCGGCTCTGCACCCCCTCGATCGAACCTGTGTTCGAATCCTAGAGCGACCGTCCGACAGGCGTTCTGCTTGTGCACAGGGCCGCCGCCGGGATCGGCTCACGGCTGATCGCGCTGATCGACGTGCCACCGCGCCTGTTTAGGGTTGCTGGGTGGACTACGGGCAGGAGCTGCGGTTCGGACTCTTCCCCACACCGGACGCGGCCCACCTCGACCGAGTCCTCCTGCTCGCCGAGATCGCCGAGGTGAGTGGCCTCGACCTCGTGACCCTCCAGGACCACCCCTACCAGTCGCGGCACCTCGACGCCTGGACCGTCCTGACCGTCCTCGCGGCCCGGAGCAGCACCCTTCGGTTCGCCCTCAACGTCGCGAACCTCCCGCTCCGTCCTCCCGTGGTCCTGGCCAAGAGCGTCGCAACCCTCGACCTGGTCACCGGCGGCCGGGTCGACCTGGGCCTCGGCGCGGGAGCCTTTTGGGACGCCATCGTCGCTGCTGGCGCCACCCGCCTGGCGCCGGCTGAGAGCGTCGACGCCCTGCGCGAGGCGATCGAGGTCATCCGTGGCGTCTGGCGCCCCGACGGCCCTTCCGTGCGGGTCGACGGCCGCCACCACCGCGTCACCGGTCTCCATCCCGGTCCGGCGCCGGCGCATACCGTCGAAATCTGGCTGGGCGCCTACAAGCCACGGATGCTGAGACTCACCGGCCGGTATGCGGACGGCTGGCTTCCGAGCATGGGCTACGCCGACCCGCACCAGCTCGGCGGGATGAACAGAGTGATCGACGAGGCGGCACAGGATGCTGGTCGCGATCCCTCGTCGGTGCGTCGCTTGTACAACGTCTTCGGGTCCTTCAGAGCTGGACGCGGACGAGGCGGCGCCCTCTCCGGAACGGCAGGCGACTGGGCCGAGCAGCTGGCCGCTCTGACCCTCGAGGACGGGATGAGCACGTTCATCGTCGGCAGCGACGACCCGGACGACGTCCGCCGGTTCGCGGAGGAGGTGGCGCCGCGGGTTCGCGACCTCGTCGACGAGGCGAGGCGCAGCGGAGCAGCAACCACAAGAACGCCGTCCACAGTCGACGTCCTCGTGACGAGTTCGACCCCAGTGACGAGTTCGACCACAGCGCAAGGCGACTCGCGACTCGATGTTCACCCAACAGTGGACGACGGGATCCGGCTCAGTGACCAGGCGGCCTGGGACGAGAGCAGCCGCCCATCCTTCCCGGCGCCAACGTCGTTCCACTACTCCGCCGTGCAACAGGCAGCACCACAGCACCTCATCGACGTCCACGACGCGCTCCGCGCGGAGCTCACCCGGCTCCGTGACATCGTCGAGCAGGTTGCGGACGGCCGGACGTCGGTCGGCTCGGCCCGGTCGGCGATCAACCGGATGACGCTGCGGCAGAACAACTGGACGCTCGGCGCCTACTGCGAGCAGTACTGCCGGATCGTCACCGGCCATCACACCCTCGAAGACGTCAGCGTCTTCCCGCACCTGCGTCGCGTCGACGGCGCCGGTCCGGTCCTCGACCGCCTGATCGAGGAGCACGAGATCATCGCCGACCTCGTGGACCACCTCGACCGAGCGCTCGTGGCCCTGGTGGGCGACGAGGATTCCGGCACCGGGAAGCTGCAAGAGGTCCTGGACCTCGTCACCGACGCGCTGCTGTCCCACCTCTCGTACGAGGAGCGCGAACTGCTGCATCCATTGGCCCAGGTCGGGTTTCAGTAACCGTTCTGGATGCGGACCATCGCCTCGCGCACCTCGGCAGCACCAAGATCGGTCGACCCGGCCAGGCCCTCGACGACCCCGCGCTGGTCCTCATCGGACCGGTTCTGGCTCAGCTTCGCCTTGGCCTCGACCCGCGTCACGGTCATCGAGACGCCCACGATCGCGCGCAGCTGACCCGAGACGAACCTCTCGGGCGCATCGTCGACCTGCCAGGCCTCACCCTCCGCGGTGCGGCCCTCGTGCCGGTCGGTCAGGCGAGTCACCGCCTGCCGCAACCATTCCGGGTCGTCGTGGACCGTCACCGGACCCGACAGGTGCACTGCGGAGTAGTTCCACGTCGGGACCACCCGCCCGTGCTCGCGCTTGGACGCATACCAACGAGGGGTGATGTATGCGTCGGGTCCGGTCACGACGACGAGGCCAGGAGAGCCGTCCGTGATCCGGCGCCAGTGCCCGTTCGCTCGCGCGAGGTGAAGGACGACCTCGTCGCCCTCCCACAGCACCGGTAGCAACGTGGCGTCCGGGACACCGTCCGGCCCGACGGTGACGAGCTGTCCCACGTGGACGGCCCGGACCAGCTCCCGGATCTCGTCGACGTCCTCCAGGGCGAAGTGGTGCGGAACGTACATAGCAAGACCTCAGGGGTTGGCGGCGAGGAAGATGTATGCCGCGAGCAGGACGACGTGCACGCCACCTTGCAACCGCGTGGCGCGACCAGGAACCACGGTGAGCATGCCGACCACGACGGTGATGGCGAGGAGCACCATCTGGGTCGCCCCGAGACCCAGCAGCAGTGGGCTGTCCAACCAGATGGTGGCCACCGCCAGCGTCGGGATCGTGAGCCCGATGCTGGCCATCGCCGAACCCAGGGCGAGATTCAGGCTGATCTGCATCCGGTTGCGGCGGGCGGCGTTGAGGGCGGCGAGCGTCTCGGGGGCGAGGACGAGAACCGCGATGACGACCCCGACAAATGAGGGCGGCAACCCCACGGCGGCCACCGCCGAGTCGATCGCCGGGGACAGCGTCTTCGCCTCGCCGACGACCGCGACGAGGGAGGCGAGGAGGAGGACGAGGCTCAGCCTCCACGAGCTGCCGGGGGGCGGAGCGTGGCCCTCGTCGTCTTCGATAAGGCGGCCGTGTCTGTCCAGCGGCAGGAAGAAGTCGCGGTGCCGTCGGGTCTGGGTGAGGACGAACAGCACGTAGAGCAGCAGCGACGCGACCGCGGCGAAAGCCAGCTGGGCCGTCGAGAACTCCGGTCCCGGGTGGCTGGTCGTAAAGGTCGGGAGGACGAGGCAGACCGTGGCCAGGGTCGCGACCGTGGCGAGGGCTCCGCCGGTCCCTTCCTTGTTGAACACGACGACGCCGTGCCGCAGGGACCCGGACAGCAGGCAGATGCCGACGATGCCATTGCACGTGATCATGACCGCCGCGAACACGGTGTCGCGCGCGAGGGTCGATGTATCCCCCTTGCCCGACACCATCAACGTCACGATCAGGCCGACCTCGATCACCGTCACGGCCACAGCCAGGACCAGCGACCCGAAGGGCTCCCCCACCCGGTGGGCCACGATCTCGGCGTGATGTACGGCGGCCATGACCGCGATCCCGAGCAGGATCGCAAGGGTGATGACACCCAGTGGCGGAAGAACGCGCTCCCAGGTCACGACCAGTGCGAGGAGGGCGAGGACCGGCCCGATGGTCGTCCAGCGCAGGTAGGCGGGGCGCGGGCGGGTTGTCTCCTCGAGCTCGACCTCCTCCGCCATGGCCCAATCCTGTCAGGAGGCTCCCGACCAACAAGGCGTCTGTCCGTCCGTTCAGCCCGCCTGACCGACCGCCTCAGGCCGAGCGACGCCCTTCCCGAGGCTCGCGGCGGCACTCGACGCACGCCTCGATGACGACGGCATGGAGCCCGGACACGTGCTCGTCGGCGAGCGCGAGACAAGACGGGCAGCGGCCGCCCCAGCCGTCGCGCACGTCGTAGACCTCGCCACACCAGGGGTTGTCGCACCACGCCAGCGCAGCGACCACTTCGTCCTTGGTCATGGCCACCTCGAGGTTTCTCATCGCCGTTCCTTCCTGAAGTCCAGTCTCGCGCCAGCCGAACACCCGCCTCGGGAGGACACGCGGCCCACGAGTATCACGGGGGAACGACACCGGTCCTGCTTCGATGGATCACCAAGGTCGAGTGGCGTCGATTCGGTGTCGTGC
>JBKPQA010000156.1:0-4171 GCA_046733835.1 Actinomycetota bacterium | reverse complement strand
CCGCGGCGTGGGCCCATCACAGAAAGCGAACCTCAGCATGCCTCCCAAGAAGAAGCGGATCGCCGGCTTCATCAAGCTCCAGATCAACGCCGGTGCCGCCACGCCCGCACCGCCCGTCGGCCCGGCTCTCGGTCAGCACGGTGTCAACATCATGGAGTTCGTCAAGGCCTACAACGCCGCGACGGAGTCCCAGCGCGGCAACGTCATCCCGGTCGAGATCACCGTCTACGAGGATCGCTCGTTCACCTTCGTCACGAAGACGCCGCCGGCCGCTGAGCTGATCAAGAAGGCCGCCGGCGTCCCAAAGGGTTCCGGCGAGCCCCACCGGACCAAGGTGGCCACCCTCACGGCCGACCAGGTCCGCTCCATCGCCGAGCAGAAGATGGAGGACCTCAACGCCAACGACGTCGAGGCCGCCGCGAAGATCATCGCCGGCACCGCCCGGTCGATGGGCATCAACACCCCCGGCTACTGAACCCTCGGGGGCTCCGCCCCCGAGTACCCCCGAGACCCGCCGGGAGACTTCCGGCGAAGTGGCAGGGCCAGCGCTGGTCCGCAGACCACGACTCCGAAACCACGAAGGAGCAGCACATGAAGCGCAGCAAGGCGTACCGCGCCGCAACCGAGAAGATCACCCCGGGCCGGGTCTACAGCCCGCTCGAGGCAGTCCGGCTGGCGAAGGACACCAGCTCGACCAAGTACGACGCGACCGTCGAGGTTGCGCTCCGGCTCGGCGTGGACCCGCGCAAGGCCGACCAGATGGTCCGCGGCACGGTCAATCTCCCGCACGGCACCGGCAAGACCGCCCGCGTCCTCGTGTTCGCCAACGGTGACAAGGCCGAGGCAGCGCGCGAGGCGGGTGCTGACTACGTCGGGTCCGACGACATGCTCGAGAAGATCCAAGGCGGCTGGCTCGACTTCGACGCCGTCGTCGCGACGCCCGACATGATGGGCAAGGTCGGTCGGCTCGGCAAGGTCCTCGGCCCCCGCGGCCTCATGCCGAACCCGAAGACCGGCACGGTGACCATGGACGTCGCCAAGGCGGTGTCCGACATCAAGGGCGGCAAGATCGAGTTCCGCGTCGACAAGCACGCGAACCTGCACTTCATCATCGGCAAGGTGTCGTTCGACGAGAAGTCGCTCGTGGAGAACTACGGTGCCGCGCTCGAGGAAATCCTCCGGCTTAAGCCGTCGTCCTCCAAGGGTCACTACATCGAGAAGGCGACACTGACGACGACGATGGGCCCGGGCATCCCGCTGGACTTCCGGCGCACCCGCAACCTCCTCGTCGAGGACGCGCCGGAGACCGCTTCGGTCTGACCTCAGCTGCCACGCCGACTCATCATCGGGGTGGATCAACCACCTCCTGACGTGGTCGATCCACCCCGATCACGTTGTGGCGATCAATGGTGCAGGTGCCGTTCCCAAAATGCCCCAAAACGGTCGGTTCTCAACGCGCACACAGCGGCTCCTCAGCACTAGGTTCGTCGAATGCGCCGCCTCCGCACTCGTGTCGTCCTCGGCCTCAGCGCCGTCACCGCCCTCGCCCTGATCACCGCTGCCCCCGCGGCCGCCGACCGCGGCTGGCACGGCAAACCACCAGGAAACCTGCCCAAGGTGCCGCTCATGGTCGGCTCCGGCGGGGCGGTCTCATCGGTGGACCGCGACGCCAGCCAGGTCGGCATCGAAGTGCTGGCCCGCGGCGGCAACGCAGCGGACGCCGCCGTGGCGACGGCTGCGGCTCTCGGGGTCACGGAGCCCTACAGCGCCGGCATCGGCGGCGGTGGGTTCCTCGTCTATTACAACGCGAAGACCAAGAAGGTCTCGACAATCGACGGCCGTGAGACGGCCCCGATGTCGTTCGACGCCCAAGCGTTCATCGACCCGAAGACCGGTCAGCCGTATGCCTTCGCGACGGCCGTCACCTCGGGTCTTTCCGTCGGGACCCCAGGTACTCCGGCCCTTTGGGAGAAGGCCGCCAACGAGTTCGGCACGTGGTCGTTCAAGCAGCTGATGCAGCCGGCCGCTCAGCTGGCGCGCAAGGGCTTCACCGTCGACCAGACGTTCTACGACCAGACCGCCGCGAACAAGGCCCGGTTCGCGCTCTTCCCGGCGACCGCCGAGATCTTCCTGCCCGGTGGCAACCCTCCGCCCGTCGGCTCGACCTTCCGCAACCCCGACCTCGCCCGCACGTACACCCAGCTGGGCGCCCACGGCACCTCGTGGCTTTACAACGGCAAGCTCGGCGACGCCATCGTCGATGAGGTCGAGCACCCCACGACCCAGCCGCCCAACGCGGTCATGGGTGGCCAACTGAAGCAGGCGGACCTGAAGGCGTACCGGGCCCTCGACAAGGCGCCGATCCACTCTGACTACAAGGGGTTCGACGTCTACGGCATGCCGGTCCCGAGTTCCGGGGGAATCGCCGTCGCCGAGATCCTCAACCTCATCGAGGCCTACGAGGCGCAAACCCGTACTTCGCTGTCAAGCCTGGACAACGCGCACTACCTCCACTGGTTCTCCGAGGCGTCGGCCACGGCCTTCGCCGACCGCAACCGCTGGGTCGGCGACCAGTTCCCGGTGCCCGTCCAGGAATTGACAAGCCAGGCGTATGCCAACGCCCGCGCCTGCGCGCTGTTCAACCCGGAGAAGGCCTACCCCCGGCCGATCCCGCCCGGACCCTCGACCTCGTGCGCGGCGTCCGGCGCCCGGCAGGGCCAGCCGGTCGAGGGACCGTCGACCACCCACCTCGTCACAGCGGACAAGTGGGGCAATGTCGCGTCGTACACGCTCACCATCGAGCAGACCGGCGGCTCTGGCATCACCGTCCCGGGCTTCGGGTTCCTGCTGAACAACGAGCTCACCGACTTCAACTTCACGCCGACTCAGGGCAGCGCGGTGGACCCCAACCTGCCGGGGCCGGGCAAGCGGCCCCGCTCGTCGATGAGCCCGACGATCCTCCTCAAAAACGGTACGCCGTACCTCACGGTCGGCTCGCCCGGCGGCGCGACGATCATCACGTCGGTGAGCCAGACCATCCTCGGCTATCTGGACCGCGGACTGCCGCTGGTCGACGCCATCGCCGCGGCCCGGCTGTCCTCGCGTAACGGATCCACCGAGGACGCCGAGCCCGCCATCACAACCGGCCCGCTCGGCCCCGCGCTGCAGGCGTTGGGGCACAAGCTCAACCCCGTTGCCGAGATCGGTGCCGTGACGGCGATCCACCCGCTCGGAGGCGGCGCCTTCGAAGCGGCGGCCGAGACGGTGCGGCGTGGCGGCGGCTCGGCGATGGTGGTCAGGCCCTCGCCGTGACCTCGTGACCGCAGGCGGAGCCGGCCGTTTTGGTCGGCCCCGCCTGCGGTCGTTACACTCGGACACGACCATTGACCGCCGGTCGTCTGCCAGCCTGGCCCGCCAGGACGACAGACCGAAGGTCCGCACCGGGTGCGGCGACCTGCGCAGGCCACGAAACAACCCGCATACCGATGAGTTCGTATGCGTGTTCGCCCCGTGCGCTTGCGCCGGGGCTTCTCTCGTTGTGGCCTCCGAACCACCCGGACGGTCTCCCACAACGTAGAGGAGGCCACATGGCCACCGCCGAGAAGCAGGCGGCGATCGCCGAGCTGGCGGAGAGCTTCCGCGGCTCGAGCGCGGCCGTGCTCACCGAGTACCGCGGCCTGACCGTGAAGCAGCTGTCCGACCTGCGCGGGTCACTGCGCGGCCACGCCACCTTCGCCGTGGTGAAGAACACCCTCACCGAGCTGGCGGCCAAGGAGGCCGGCGTCACGGCGTTCGACGGACAGCTCGTCGGGCCGTCCGCCATCGCCTTTGTCAGCGGCGACCCCGTCGAAGCGGCGAAGGGCCTGCGCGACTTCGCGCGAGCCAATCCGCTGCTCGTCATCAAGGGCGGCGTCCTCGACGGCAAGACGATGAGTGCGGCCGAGATCACTCGGCTCGCGGACCTCGAGTCCCGCGAGGTCCTGCTGGCCAAGCTCGCCGGCGCCATGAACGCGTCGCTGAGCAAGGCGGTCTACCTCTTCGCCGCACCGCTGTCCCAGAGCGCCCGTCTCATCGAGGCGCTGCGGGCCAAGCGCGAGGCGGAGGGCCCCGCAGGCGGGGACGAGCCGCAGGACACGGTCGTCACGACGCCCCAGGAATCGACCGAGGACTC
>JBKPQA010000155.1:0-5452 GCA_046733835.1 Actinomycetota bacterium | reverse complement strand
TTGGCCTGGCACCTGGAGCGGCTGCTTCCCGCCCAGCGCGGACTGCTGCGGACCCTCCGACCGGCCGCCGCGGCCGCCGCCGGCATGCCGCTGCCGTCGCCGAAGGTCGCCTCGACCGTGTCCGGGTGGTACCGGCAGATGCGCGAGGTCCACGCCGTGCTGACCGGTCCGTCGGCGTCGGTGCGGTTGGTCCTCACGCCGGAGCGGGTCGTCATCGCCGAAGCGCGCCGCACCTGGACCTCGCTTGCGCTGTACGGGTTTGCCGTCGACGGTGTGGTCGTCAACCGGGTGATGCCGGCCGTCGACCCTGACCACTTCGACGGCTGGAGACGGTCCTGGAACGAGGCGCAGCAAGCGGGGGTCGACGAGGTGGCCGAGTCCTTCGCCGGCCTGCCGGTGGTGAGGTTGCCGTACCTCGCCGGTGAGCCGATCGGCCCGGATGGTCTCCACGACCTGTCCCGAATGGTCGAGGGAGACCTGGCGACCGAGGACGACCCGCTCGGATTGGTGGCCCCGATCCGCAACGGGGGACAAGCAGGGCTGCGGGTGCGGCGATCGGAAACGGGATACGTACTGAGCCTGCCGCTGCCCCTGGTCGCCGCGCCGCAGGTGGACCTCAAGCGGCGAGGGGGCGAGCTGCTCATCGTGGTGGGGGACCATCGCCGCGTCCTGAGCCTGCCCGCGGTCCTGCAACGGTGCGTCGTCCGCGGTGCCCGGGTTCGTCACGGGACGCTGCGGGTGTCGTTCGAGCCCGACCCGGACGTGTGGCCGGTGCCCGGCGAGCCGGTCGGCATCGAGCACGGTATGCGAGGGGTCGCCCATGGCTGAGAACGTGCCCGAACGCGAGTCGCCGCCGGCGCGAGCGTCCGTCGGGTCGGTCGCCGAGGAGACCGCGCGTCTCGTGGAGGCATTGCTGGCCGGCACCGGCGCCCCCGGGCAGGACGAGGCGAGCGGACCCGCAGACCGGACGGACGCGAGCGACCAGTCTGGTACCGAGCAGTCTGGTGAGGAGAAAACCGCTGCCGAGCCCTGCCCGACCTGCGGGCACGTGCCCGGGACCGGGCATGACCCGCAGAACGGCGACGTGTGCCGGCTCTGTCCGGTATGCCAGCTGTTGCGGGTCGTGCGCACCGTGCGGCCCGAGACGCTGGACCAGCTGGCCGATCTGGCCGCGGCGGTGACGGAGACGCTGCGCGAGGTCGCGGCCACGCGATGGCGTGAGTCGGGCTCCGCGCCGCCGCGTCGGCCGCGACCCGAGGTGGAGGACATCCACGTCGACGGCGAGGCGGGGCGATGACCGGCCGGCTGGCGATCGGGATCGACATCGGTGGCACCAAGGTCGCCGGCGGCGCCGTCGACGACGAGGGAAAGGTCCTCGCCCGGGCCCGACGGGACACCCCGCACCGGTCGATGTCGCCGGACGTCGTCGAGGACACCATCGTTGCCGTCGTCGACGAGCTCGTGGACACGGTGCGGGCGGACGGACTCGGCGAGGTCGTGGCCGTCGGGATCGGCGCCGCGGGGTTCGTGGCGGCAGACCGGGCCACGGTGGTCTTTGCGCCGCATTTGTCGTGGCGGCACGAGCCCCTGCGCGAGGCCCTGGCGCGCCGCGTCCGCGTCCCGATCACCGTCGACAACGACGCGAACGCCGCGGCGTGGGCCGAGTGGAAGTTCGGGGCGGCGCGCGGCGAGAGCCACCTCATGATCGTCAACCTGGGCACCGGCATCGGGGGCGGCATTGTCATCGACGGGCGGGTTCAGCGCGGGCGGTACGGGATCGCCGGCGAGTTCGGGCACATGCAGGTGGTGCCGAACGGGATCCGGTGCGAGTGCGGCAACAAGGGCTGCTGGGAGCAGTATGCGAGTGGCAACGCCCTCGTGCGGGAGGCGCGGGACCTCATCGCGGCCAAGTCGCCGGTGGCGGAGGACCTGCTCACGGCGGTCGGTGGCGATCCGTCGAAGCTGACCGGCCCACTCATCACGGCGGCCGCCCAGGACGGTGACCCCACGGCCATCGAGCTGCTCTCCGAGATCGGGGAGTGGCTGGGTGTGGGCATCGCCAACCTGGCGGCGGCCTTCGACCCGGGGACGTTCGTCGTCGGCGGTGGGGTGAGCGCCGCCGGGCCGCTCCTTCTGGACCCGGCGCGCGAGACGTTCCGACGTCAGCTGACCGGTCGCGGGTACCGCCCGGAGGCGGAGATCGTCGCGGCCCAGCTCGGCAACGAGGCCGGCCTCATCGGCGCAGCCGACCTGGCCCGGCTGGGTCAGTAGTCGCGGTCGGCGCGGGGGCGGCGGCGCAATCGTGGACGACGTCCTGCGCTATGGCGACGGAAAGCGTCCACGATCCGGGTCGGGATGGTGCGGGCTCGGATACGGCGTCGCGATGCCGATGCATCAGCGACGGTCAGAGGCGGATGCCGTCGTCGCCCTCGTCGCGCTCCAGTGGTTGGCGCAGCACCAGCAGGACGAACCCCGCGATCGAGACCAGTAGGGCGAAGAGCATCCACCAGCCGTTGCCGTCGCGGTTGAACAACAACAGGTACAGGAAGAGCAGCGGCCCGGCGACGAGCGCGACGATCATGAGCCAGAAGTGCTTGTCCTCCGACGGCGGGAGGGGCGCGGGCGGGGGCGGCGTGTAGTGGTCGTCGTCGCGGTCGTCGGCGTCCCAGTCCGCCTCGAGGTCGTCAGGGTCCTTCCGATCGTCGCGGTCCTCGCGGTCCTCGACGATCCCGTCGGCCTGGGTCTCGTCCACGGCCGGTTCCTCAGCCAGCGGGGAGGGACTGGCGTCGTCGACGTCATCGGCATCCCGCGTGGGGTCGTTTCGCCGGTCGTCCGGCCCGTCGGGGCGCGGGTCACCGGAGGGATCGAGGCCGAGGGCGACGTCGTCCCAGTGCGCCATGATCGCGGCGAACTGCTCGTCGACGTCCTTCTCGGCCATGGCGAAAGAATCTCACTCCTCAGAGGCGCCGGCGCGGGCGCCCTTCGCGATTCGTTCGATGAACCGGACCGACTCATCGTGGATCAGCGGGGCGTCGTTGTCGAGCGTCGCCACGTGGTAGGAGTTCTCCAGCCAGATCTCGGTGACGTCGGTGCTCGAGATGTGCTCGAGAAGGTAGGCGGAACTCGCTAGTGGGACGACGTTGTCGACGCGGGAGTGCATTAGCAGCACTGGCTGGGTGATCTCGGCCAGATCCCGGCTGACCTCGACCCAGAGCAGCGTCTGGGAGTACATCGACTTGAGCGGGTTGCGGTCGTAGGCGAGCTCGTGCTCGCGCTCGCCGGTCATCTTGACGTCGTCGGCGATGCCGGGGAACGACGGGACGACGCGCTGCAGGAACGGCAGCAGCCGCAGCCTCCGGTCGTTGTGCATGTAGATCGGGTTGACGAGGAGCAGCCCGGCGACCCGCGGTCCCTGCTCGAGGGCCAGCTTGGTGGACAGCAGTCCCCCCATGGACAGGCCGGCCGCGAAGACCGAAGTACAGCGCGAGCGCAGCTCGTGAAATGCGCCCTCGACCTCGCCGTACCAGTCCTGCCAGCGCGTCGTGTTCATCTCCTGCCAACGGGTCCCGTGCCCCGGAAGTCGCGGCAGCCGGACGGTGTAGCCGGCGGCAGCAAGGTGCTCGGCCCAGCGACGCATACTCTGCGGCGTGCTCGTGTATCCGTGGACGAGCACCACACCGATGTCGTTTCCGTCGTGCGCGTACGGCTCCGCTCCGGGGAGGACGGGAACGGTCATTCCGAGAGGACTCCTCACGCGGCCGATCGGCTGGCCCCACATGGTCGCACGACGACCCGGCTCGCTGATAGTGCCGTAAAGTTCGGTGGTCACGGAGGTTTTCCGTCCAAGGGCCGGTAGGAAAGGACGAGATCTCGCGGTGTTCTACTGGGTGCTCAAGACCGTCGTCCTCGGGCCGCTGCTGAAGCTGCTGTTCCGCCCGTGGGTCGAGGGCGAGGAGCACATCCCGGACGAGGGCGCGGCGATCTTCGCGAGCAACCACCTGTCCTTCTCCGACTCGATCTTCCTGCCGCTCATGGTGCCCCGGCGGATGACCTTCCTCGCCAAGTCCGACTACTTCACCGGGCGCGGCCTGAAGGGCAAGGCCACCGCCGCCTTCTTCAAGGGCGTCGGCCAGCTTCCGATCGACCGCTCCGGCGGCAAGGCGGGTGAGGCGGCGCTGAACTCCGGGCTGCGCATCCTGCGCCGGGGCGAGCTGCTCGGCATCTACCCGGAAGGCACCCGCTCACCCGACGGGCGGCTCTATCGCGGCCGCACCGGCGTTGCCCGGATGGCCCTAGAGGCCGGCGTACCAGTCCTGCCGGTCGCGATGATCGGAACCGACAAGGCCCAGCCGACCGGCAAGAAGCTGCCCAAGATCATGCGGATCGGGATCCGGATCGGCCGACCGCTGAGCTTCGCCCGCTACGAGGGCATGGAGGACGACCGCTTCGTCCTGCGGTCCATCACCGACGAGATCATGTACGAGCTGATGCTCCTGTCGGGGCAGGAGTACGTGGACGAGTATGCGACGTCGATGAAGGACCGCCTGGTCCGGGCCGCCAAGGCGCGCGCTCGTGAGATCCAGGAGGCGGCGCGGCCCGGCAGCGCCGCCAAGGAGCTCGAGGACGCGCTCGACGCCGCCGAGGGGCTAGAGGAGCGGAGTGAGTCGCCGGTCGACGACGTCCCGATCGGCCGGGACGACGACGCTGTCGACGACCAGCTGCTGGGGGACGTGCCGGCCACGCGCCCGGTCGGCGACGAGCGGGCCGCCAGCTGACCATGCCGCTCCTGTCACCGAGCCGCGCGCCCCGTGCCGTCGGCGCGCCGGACGACTCGCTGGTCGTCTCGGCGCTGTGGCGAGCCATCCGGGTGCTTCGTCCGCTGGCGATGGCGCCTCGTCCTCGGCGAGTTCCGGCGGATGCAGAACACCGGCTCCGGTGCGTCAGCGGCCCCTCAGCTGACCGAGCGGGAGACCGAGGTGCTCAAGCTCGTCGCGACCGGCATGAGCTACAAGGACATCGCCGCGCAGCTGTTCATCTCCCACCGGACCGTGCAGAACCACGTGCAGAACACGCTCGGCAAGCTGCAGATCCACAACCGCGTCGAGCTGGTCCGCTACGCCATCTCCAATGGCCTTCACCGCGACTGATGGCACCGGCCCGCGACGTTAGCCGGTCGTTAGGCTGAACGGCGTGCCGCGCCGACCCGTCCGTGTCGTGTCGGTGCACTCGTTCCGCGGCGGCACCGGCAAGTCGAACCTCAGCGCCAACGTCGCGGCTCAGCTCGCTCGCGAGGGTATGCGGGTGGGCGTCATCGACGCGGACGTCCAGTCTCCCGGGATCCATGTCCTGTTCGGCCTCTCCGGCGACGAGATCACCGCGTCGCTCAACGACTTCCTCTTCGACGGGGTACCGATCGACCAGGTCGCCCTCGACGTCACCCCGCCCGGAGTCG
>JBKPQA010000154.1:0-6953 GCA_046733835.1 Actinomycetota bacterium | reverse complement strand
CCAGCTCGCGGCCGAGCGGACCGTCGACGACGGTGGCAGTACCGCCCTGCGCCGTGATGCTGTCCGCGATCTCGGTGCGGATGTCCGGCCACACACCGAGCGTCTTGGGCGCGGCGAACGCCTGAAGCTGGACACTCGAGTCGCCGAGGAGGGCGTGAGCACTCACCACCGACTGCTGCTCCGGGTCCAGCTCCAGCCGCAGCTGCATGCCGTCGACCGGGGGGATGAGGAGCCCGCCGAGGTCGATCCTCTGAATGTCGTCGTTGACCTCGGAGGCATCGAAGGGACCGCGGGCGCGGTTGAACCGCTCCTCCTCGTACTGCTCCTCGTACTCCTCGTCGGTGACGTCGAGGCTGTCGGCGTCGTTGTCGAACGCCTCGGACTCCTCGAGCTCGTCGAGATTGTCCGGGTCGTCAGCGACGCGCTCGTCTCTGCGTCCCCGGCGGAAGATTCCCACGGTGTCTTTCGTCCTCTTGATCTCTGTCGCTCTGTCGTCGGCTACGGCTTGCACGTATGCGAGTGCTCAGGCACGCGGGCCGAACCCACCGCTCGCACCATGTCCAGTTTCCCCCCGCGAGCTGTCCGGGAGCGAATCCACTTCGACAAAGACGCTCTCGGCCACCCGCTGGACGACCAGCTGCGCGATCCGGTCGCCCCGACGCACCTCGAAGGGCTCGCTGGGGTCGAGGTTGACCAGATTGACGAGGATCTCCCCGCGGTACCCCGCGTCGATGGTCCCCGGCGCGTTCACGATGGTGATCCCATGGCGCGCGGCCATCCCGGACCGCGGATGGGTGAATCCCGCATATCCCTCGGGCAGGGCGATCGCGACGCCAGTCGGGACAAGAGTCCGCTCGCCAGGCGCGAGAGTGACGTCGACGCGCGAGAGGAGGTCAGCGCCGGCGTCTCCCGGGTGGGCGTAGGCCGGCAGCGGCAGGCTGGTGTCTAGACGCCGCACGGACACCGGGACGCGTTCAGGGCCGACCCCCGGGTGGGAAGTCGGCCCTGGCTGCTGGGGCTGCGGCGGCCGGTGGCCGGCCGAGGCGTCGGTCAAGCCGCACACTCTCGGCACACCAGCTTGCCGCCCTTGTCGCTGGCCAGCTGGCTGCGGTGGTGCACCAAGTAGCAGACGGTGCACGTGAACTCGTCGGCCTGCTTCGGGATGACTCGAACCGACAGCTCCTCGCCGGAGAGGTCGGCGCCGGGCAGCTCGAAGCCTTCGGCCTGCTCGGTCTCGTCCACGTCGACGGTCGACGCGGACTTGTCGACGCGCCGAGCCTTCAGCTCCTCGATCGAGTCCTCGGAGAGGTCGTCGTCGGTCTTGCGCGGGGCGTCGTAATCAGTCGCCATGGGTGGTGTCGCTCCTGCGGTACTGGTGTCTTCGTGTGGTGTCGTCGCGCGATGAGGGTGGCGTCAGTGAGAGGTGAACGGTGGTGACGGGCCGCTTCGTCGACGTCGACGGCTCCCGCTGAGGCGGCGCCCCGGACCCGACCTGCGGTCGTGCTCCGATGTAACGCAGCCGCCCTCTCGTTTGTGCCCGAATCGGTCCGTGGTTGGTGCGGAACTCGATCCCTTTGGGGGCGTCGTGCGAATCCCGCGCGCGGATTGTGCCCTACAAATGCCTCGAAGTCACTCCTCGTCCTCATCCCGGGCATGTCGCGTGGTTCACAGGCCAGGTCGCGAGGGTCAATCCACGATCAGAGTGGGCGCCGAGATGCGCGCGGCTTCACCTTTCGTTGCCTAACTCGGGTGACGCCTTGACGTCGTCTAGACGCACTTGTCACCCCCGCTCAATATTTCGAACGCACGGCCGTAACGTGTCGGCCGTAGGGTCTTGGACGGTGCCCCGGGGGACGGGGCACCACCAGACGTAGCAACGCGATCCGATCCGCGAGACGACCCACAAAACCGGAGACGGACGAGCGCCCAGCCACCCAGCACGCAGCCCATGGAGGTGCCGGATGACCGAGTTCCACGCCCAGCTCCGAGCCCGAGCGCTCGCGGCGGTGCATGACCTCACCGCCGCCGAGGAGTCCGGCGACGACTATTCGGTCGACGTCCACCGCGCCGATCTGGAGAACATCGCGAGGATTGCGCGCGAGCACGGGTTGACCGTGCCGGAGCTGGAGCAGGTCGGCCTGAGCGCCGCCTGACCGCTCCCCTCCGCTCAGGGGGCGCTCCGTCAGTGATCGACGGCGCCGAGTAGCTCGCGCTGGACGGCCGCATTGCCCGCGACGGTCAGTGCCGGCGACGGCGGTCCACCACGCTGGCCCGTCACGACACCCCCTGCTTCGGTGACGAGGAGCCATCCGGCGGCGATGTCCCAGGCGTTGAGGCCCGATTCGTAGAACCCGTCGAGCCGCCCACACGCGACCGAGCAGAGGTCGAGTGCCGCACTACCGAAGCGCCGGATGTCACGCACCTTGGGCAAGAGCTCGAGGAGCGTCCGACCCTGCTCCGACCGGCGCTCGGGGGTATACCCGAACCCGGTGCCGACCAGCGCGGCCGAGAGCAGGTCTACCGAGCCGACCGTCAACCTGGTCCCCGTGCTCGACGCGGGATCGTCCCATCCGCGCTCGTATGCGCCGCAGCCGACAGCAGCGTGGTATACGCGCCGCAGCGCCGGGTCGGCCACCGCCCCCGCCACGACCTCCCAAGCGCCCGTCTTCCTCGGGTTGCCTGTTACAGCGGCGACCGACACCGCGTATGCGGGAAGGTCGTAGAGGTAGTTGACGGTGCCGTCGATGGGGTCGACGACCCAGGTGATGCCCGAGGTGCCGCGCTGGTCGTCGCCCTCCTCTCCGAGAAAGGCGTCGTCGGGTCGCTCGCCGAGGAGAAGTCCACGGATCAGCTCCTCGGAGCGGGTGTCCATGATGGTGACGATGTCGGTGGGCGAGGACTTGGTGGCGGACGCCTCGACCTCGCGGGGTCGCTCGTCGACCACTAACCGCCCGGCGGCGACGGCCACTCGGGTGGCGAGCTCGGCCAGCACCAGCGGATCAGTGCTCGCCATGACGCCCTGGCCCGGGTGACTCTGCGGGCTCACTCGCCGCTCCCGCACAGAGCCGGTCGCCACTCGCGCAGGTTGGGACAACAGCCGGCCGGGCAGACCGACGGGCGGACCCCAGGTCCCGCGGGCTCGAGCTCGCCGCGGGCCTCGGCGGCGCGTTCCTCGAGGAGATCGACCAGCCCGGCGACGAAGGACGGGTCGACCCCGACGGTGGGAACCCGGACGAGCTCGATCCCCAGCCGGTCGGCGGTTTCCGCCGCTTCGGTGTCGAGGTCGTAGACGACCTCCATATGGTCCGAGACGAAGCCGACCGGGGCGAGGACGACGACGCGACGTCCATCGGCGGCGAGCTGCTCCAGGCGGTCGTTGACGTCGGGCTCGAGCCAGGGCTGGCTGGGCGGACCCGAGCGCGAGCAGTACACGACCTCCGGGTCAAGCTCTCTCCCGGTCTCGGCTGCGACGGTGTCCACGACCTGTCGCGCGAGCTCGCGATGCTGATGCTGGTAGAGCCGGCCCTCGCCGTCGCCCGGGCCCGACGTCTCGTCCATGGCATCGGGGATGGAATGGGTGACGAACAGCAGCGCCAGCTCCGCGTCGGGCACGTCGGCCAGCGAACGGAGAGCGTCGACGACGAGGCGAGCGTTCGGGGCCACGAAGGCCGGCCGCAACGCATACGGACCGATCTTGTCGATCTCGAGGACGAGCCCGTCAGCGCGGACCTCGGCGACTGCGGCGGCGAGGTTCTCGCGGTACTGACGGCAGGAGGAGTACGAGGAGTAGGCGCTGGTCGTCACGACGACGAGCCGGTGCAGCCCCCGGGCGGCCGCGTCCCGGAAGGTATCCGGCAGGTACGGAGGTGAGTTGCGGTTAGCCCAGAGCACCGGGACCGGAGTCTCACGTTCTTTGAGCTCCGCCTCGAGGGCGCCGATCAGCGCACGGTTCTGGTCGTTGATCGGGCTGCGGCCGCCGAACCTCTCGTAGTGGTGAGCCACCTCCTCGAGCCGCTCGTCCGGGATGTTGCGACCCACGGTGACCCGGCGCAGGAACGGGATGACCTCGTCCGGCGCCTCCGGGCCGCCGAAGGAAAGCAGGAGGACGGCGTCATAGGGCGAGAGCGCGTCGGACGTCACCGCTCCCCCGACCGGAAGAGATGCGCCGTGTCGTCGTGGACCACGCCCGCCACCCTACGGATCAGGAGGACCGGTCCGGCAACGCCCCGGGGCCGTCAGTGCCCGGCCTCGCGGCGAGCCTCTGGTCGCGGCTGGGGATCCCATGGCAGAGTCGAGTATCGGAGCGGCGGCGTGAGTGGTCAGGAGTTCGCGATGCAGGACCTGAGACTCATCGGCGTGCAGGAGGACGGGGAGCACCTGCTCCTCTCGGGTCCAGACGGCGAGCACTACCGGTTGCTGCTGGACGACGCGCTGCGGGCCGCTGCTCGACGGGATCGACCGCGCCTGGGCCAGCTGCAGATCGAGATGGAGGGCGGTATGCGTCCCCGCGACGTGCAGTCGCTGATCCGGGCCGGCGCATCCGCCGAGGAGGTTGCCGAGCGGGCGGGCTGGACCGTCGAGAAGGTCCGTCGGTATGAGGTGCCGATCATCGCCGAGCGGGTTCACATGGCCGAGCAGGCGAAGTTGGTCCGGGTCCGGTCACGGGGCGGTTCCAGTGGTTCGGGCGCTGGGACCGGATCGGTGGCGCCGACGTTGCAGGGCAGGGTCGCCCAACGGATGCGCGAGCGCGGCGTGGATCCCGACCGGAACGTCTGGGACTCCTGGCGCGCCGTCGAGGAGCGGCACTGGACCGTCGTTCTCACGTTCGCCGCCGGGGGACGGCAGCGGCAGGCGATGTGGACCTACGACCCGGTGCTGAGGACGGTCGAGCCGGCCGAGGACGAGGCTCGGTGGCTCAGCGCGGACGAGCCGGCTGCCGTCGGACCGCTACCACCGGTGCCCGCGCGCGCGTCGAGCGTCTACGACGTCGAGGCCGAGGGCGGCGTTGGCGCGTCGCCGCGGCGGCCTGGGGACAGATCGGCCCACGATGAGGAGCCACTGGACCTCATGACGGCGATGCGGCAACGGACCACGGTGGGTCGCCGGGCCGGGCGGCGGCGGTCCGGATCACAGGAGCCGGTGCGCCGGGAGATCGAGCCGGCGCTCCCGTTGGAGAGCGAACGCCGCCAGGAACCATCCGTCGAACCCGTCGAACCACCCACCGAGCCGATCCCTGTGCAGTCACCGGTCGCCCACGGTGACGTGCGGCCGGAGATCGAGCCGGCGATCGAGCCGCCGGGCGCAGAGAGCCCCCCGCTGGAGGACCCGTGGAACGAGCCCGGGTCGGCTGAGGAGAGCGACGAGCCCATCGAGCACCTTGTTGAGGAGTCGATCGAGAGGCCGGTCGAGGCCCGGGCCTCCGAATCAGACGACGAGGGCGCTGCGGAGTCGGCCGACGACGAGGATTCGGAGTGGGAAGCGGTGGCCGCGGCTCCGTCCTCGGAGCCCACTCCGCTCACCAAGAAGTCGGCCGCCCGCCGGAAGCAGCGCCCGTCCGTCCCGTCCTGGGACGACATCATGTTCGGCACCAAGCGCGACTGACCTGCCCCGGCGGCCAGCGGTGTGGCTCAGGACCGCCGCGGCCCGACCGACGGCGGCGGTAGCGGGCATACGTCGAGGTCGAAGGGCAGCACATCCGGCGACAGAGCAGCCGCCCGGGCCGCGTGCGACGTCATCCGCCGCATATGGTGCCGACGGCAGAGCACCTCGTACTCGACCACGCCCGACGCCGCTGGTGACGTGTCGCCAACCACCACCTGCTCGCCCTCGACGACCATGACGCCGTCGACCACTCGCGCGTTGTGGGTGGCTCGCCGACCGCACCAGCACAGCGCCTCGACCTGGAGCTGCTCGACCCGGTCGGCCAGCTCGATGAGCCGCTGCGATCCAGGAAAGAGCGTCGCGCGAAAGTCCGCGGTGATCCCAAAGGCGAAGACGTCGACATCCATCTCGTCTACCAGCCGGGCGAGCTGCTCGACCTGCGCGGACGTATAGAACTGCGCCTCGTCACAGATCAGGTAGTCGATGCGACTCCCTGCCGTCGCGACGCCGACGACGTCCTCCCAGAGGTCGAGATCATCGGTGACCTCGCGTGCCGGCGTCGAGAGGCCGAGCCGCGACGACAGCACCGCAGTACCGGCCCGGTCCAGCTTGGTGAAGATGAGCCCGGCCCGGCCGCGAGCGGCGTGGTTGTGGTGCGTCTGCAACGCCAGCGTGGACTTGCCGCAGTCCATGGTGCCGTTGAAGAAGACGAGCTCAGCCACGGCCGGTCACTTTAGGCCGTGCGTGCTGGCACGGTGATCAGCGGAACCCGCCGCTCCTCGTCGGTGACCGAGCCGTGGAATCCTCGGAGCCGCACCAACTCCGGTCGCATCCGCTCCGAGTCCACGACGCCGCCGTCGTCGAGCATGACCACGAGGAGGTCGCCGATCCGCGGGAGCACCTCACGCCGGACCTCACCGAACCATCCACCCGCCACCAGCTCCTGGCGAGTCACCACCCGGGCGCTCTCCCCTAGCCGGTTTCGCCACCGTTCGGCGACGGACACCGTCGCCCCGGGCTCGACGTGCAGCTGCGTCGCCCGGGGTTCCCAGGCGATGTGGCGGACGCCTCCCCAGAGTTCGGGCTCAGCGGCCAGATCCACCCGCTTGGCGAAGGGCACGTCGACCATGCCGTGGTCGGCCGTGACGTGCACGGCCGTACCTGCCGGGACTGCGGCGGCCAACGAGGCAAGGTGCCGGTCGACGGACTCCAGCTCGTCGACCCACTCCCAGGAGTCCGGGCCGTGGACGTGTCCGACCTTGTCGAGGTCTCCCCAGTAGAGGTAGACCAGCTCCCGCGGTGCCGAGCTGACCGCGTCTACGGCCGCGCTGACCCGGTCGGCCAGCGACGAC
>JBKPQA010000153.1:0-9232 GCA_046733835.1 Actinomycetota bacterium | reverse complement strand
CGCGCCCCGTCGAGTGGGTCGCTTCTGGCCGGCTGCAGGTCACGGAGACTGCCCTGGAAGACATGCGCGGCGGCGTGATGGGCCGCGCGCGCTCCGGCGTGACCACGGGCTTCGGCCGGGGCGGCCGCGGCGATCCCCGCGATCGAGACCAGTCCGACCGCGCCGAGCGCGGCTACGGCGGTTCCCCGCGGTCGACGTTCGGGTCGGGACGAGGTTGCGGTGATCTCGTCGTGTGTTGTGGACATGAGAAAGTTCCCCCTTTGTTGTTCAACGGATTCGGTCTGAGCCCTCCCAAGACGCAGGGCGGAGCACCGCTGATACCGGCACTGACGCGCGGCTCGCCGCCGTCAGGTGACCGAGCACTTCGGCGGAAACCCGTCGACTTCTCCTGTCACCCGAAGAGTTCGGCGTTGCGTCTGTCGAGGTGATGGAGACTGTCGGTGTGGTGTCCCTCGGGACGACCGCGGACCACGAGGGCGACGCAACGGTCGACGCCCTCGTCGTCACGCTGTTCCGCACCGAAGGCGCCCGACTCGTTTCACTGGCGCGGCTTTTCGTCGACGACCGCACGGCCGCGGAAGACCTCGTCCAGGAGGCGTTCATCCGGCTGGCGCGCAGCGCACACCGGATCCGCGACGAGGAGCGCGCCGCCGCATACCTGCGCTCGATCGTCGTCAACCTGGCTCGTGACCACAACCGGCGCGGACTCGTCTCCTTCCGGCACCGTCCCCCGGCGGCGCCCGACGTTCCCTCAGCGGAGGAGCATGCCGCCGACAGTGAGGATCGGAAGGAGGTGGTCGAGGCGCTTCGAGCGCTGCCCAAGCGACAACGGGACTGCGTCGCGTTGCGTTACTACCTCGACCTCTCGATCCCGGAGATCGCCGAAACCCTGGGTGTGTCAACAAACTCGGTCAAGACTCACCTGCAACGCGGCCTTCGGTCGATGGCCCAGTCCCTGGAGGGAAAGCAATGAGTGCCCTCGAAGACCGCTTCGGTGAGGCGGTGCACGACGCCCTTCACGAGGGGAACGGTGTGCGGCCCTCACCAGACCTGTTCAGCCGGGTTGTCGACAGCATCGACGCCGATCGGCGCCGTCGGCGGCGACAGCGAGTCGTCATCCTCCTCTGGGTCGCTGGCCTCGTCCTCGTGACCTCTCTTGTCACCGTCCTGACCCCACGCAACGCGCAAGGAGTGTTGACCATGCCCTGGTGGGTCCTCGAGCTCGCGACCACCGCCGTCCTCATTGCGATCGCGCTGTGGCTCGGCCCGTTCATCAAGCGGTTCGGCCGTGCGTACGCCGCTGATGTGTTCCACGACAACCCGTTGACCGGCAAGAGCTACATCGTCCTGACGGACGTCGTGTACTACCTCATCTTCGCGGCGTACATCCTCTTCACCGTGCACTTCACAACGCCTTTTGACTGGAACTCTTTCGACGGCAACGTCACGGCAAACCAGCTCCAAGGGGAGGTGGTGCGCATCGGCGGGATCCTCCTCATCATCGGCGTCCTGCACGGGCTCAACATCGTGCTCATGCCGGTGCTCGGCCGGCTGTTCTCCCTGAACCGTCGCCTGCCTCCTGGATCGGTCCCACGGAGGCTGCAGTCGGAGTCGGAGGACGACCGGTCGATCTACCGGCGAGCGGCCGATCTCGAGCGCCAGGCCGACGACGACCCGCGCTGACTAGGACCAGCTGACCGGTAGGCACGCCAGCCGCGCGCCGGCCGTCCCGTTCTCCTCCGTCGCCTCGGCGTGCACGACGACGGACCGGTCACCCGGAGTGGGGGCAAACGGCACCCTGGCCATGGACGTGGCGGTGCCCCCGGGACGGACGGTGAAGTCGAGCCACACCTCGGTGTCGTCGTTCACTGCGGTGGGCACGGCACCGGCGACCATGGACTGGTTGTAGTGGGGTCCGGCCGCCCACGGGCTGCCCGCGACGCAGGGACCGGTGTGTAGATGCGCCCCGAACGTCTGGTCGGCGGCGTCCCTGGAGATGCCGGACAGGATCAGGACGAACGTCGTGCCGGACTCCCCCTGAGCCATCACCAGCCG
Source organism: Actinomycetota bacterium (assembly GCA_046733835.1). Lineage (GTDB taxonomy): Bacteria > Actinomycetota > Actinomycetes > Actinomycetales > Dermatophilaceae > Lapillicoccus. The sequence goes on along the minus strand of JBKPQA010000153.1, from coordinate 7,177 downwards.
GCCGTGGGCACCGTCGAAGGGACTGACGGTCGCGGGCGCGAGGTCGACGAGGTCGCCGGAGAAGGTGAGGTCGACGCGATCATCGGCCCGTCGCGCTTGGGCCGGTCCCGCCGTCATGATCGCGCTGAGGACGGCCACACCGGCAGCAATGCTGATGAGAACGGAGCTGCGGCCGTTGATCCGTCGCGACCCAAGGGGCATAAGGCGAACAGCAGGCACCATGAAGCCTTCCTCTTTTGCAGCACCCGAGGACGCGCTGCAGCCGATTACTCTCCCGCGAAAGCACTCCTTGATACTCCCGATGGAGAAGGGCCCGCAAGATGGCGGCGCCGCCGAGCCGAGAGACGCCGGTGGTCGCGACGTCAGCGCACGCTGACGAGCGGCTTCTCTCCGTCGGCGGGCTCCATCGTTTCGGCGATGCGCATCGCCTCCTCGATGAGCGTCTCGACGATGTCCTTCTCCGGCACGGTCTTGACGACCTCACCCTTGACGAAGATCTGGCCCTTTCCGTTGCCGCTGGCCACACCTAGGTCGGCCTCGCGCGCCTCTCCTGGGCCGTTGACGACGCAGCCCATGACCGCGACCCGCAGCGGGACCTCGAGGCCCTCGAGGCCGGCGGTCACCTGGTCGGCCAGCGTGTAGACGTCCACCTGAGCCCGGCCGCAGGAGGGGCAGGAGACGATCTCCAGCTTCCGCGGCCGCAGGTTGAGCGACTGGAGGATCTGGTTGCCGACCTTGACCTCCTCGACCGGCGGCGCGCTGAGCGAAACGCGGATCGTGTCGCCGATCCCCTTGGACAGCAATGCTCCAAATGCGACCGACGACTTGATCGTGCCCTGGAAGGCCGGCCCGGCTTCCGTCACCCCGAGGTGCAGCGGCCAGTCCCCCGCCTCGGCGAGCAGCTCGTATGCCCGCACCATGACGACGGGGTCGTTGTGCTTCACGGAGATCTTGAAGTCATGGAAGTCGTGCTCCTCGAAGAGACTGGCCTCCCAGACCGCCGACTCAACGAGCGCCTCCGCGGTCGGCTTGCCGTACTTGTCGAGGATCCGCTTGTCGAGTGAGCCGGCGTTGACCCCGATCCGGATGGAGACGCCGGCGTCCCTGGCCGCCTGGGCGATCTCCTTGACCTGGTCGTCGAACTTGCGAATGTTGCCCGGGTTGACCCGCACCCCAGCGCATCCCGCCTCGATGGCGGCGAAAACGTACTTGGGCTGGAAGTGGATGTCCGCGATGACCGGGATCTGACTGTGCTTGGCGATCTGCGGAAGGGCGTCGGCGTCGTCCTGGCTCGGGCACGCGACACGGACGATGTCGCAGCCGGTGGCGGTCAGCTCGGCGATCTGCTGAAGGGTCGCGTTGACGTCGGTCGTCGGGGTGGTGCACATCGACTGGACGCTGATGGGGGCGTCCCCGCCGACCTCCACCTTGCCCACCCGGATCTTGCGCGAGGCTCGCCGAGGGGCGAGCACCGGCGCAGGAAGGACAGGCATACCGAGCGAGACAGACATGGTTCCAGTATCCCAGGCGTCGAAGGGGCTCGAGGACGCGCTCGGGGGCGCGTGGTTCGTGCGGGCAGGGGTCGGAATTCGGTGAGCTTCAGAGCACGAACCGGGTTTAGAAGAGCTTGACCGGCTTGACGATGTCCGCGTAGATGAGGATCGCCGACATGGTGATGAGGACCAGCGCGACGGAGTAGGCGACCGGCATCATCTTGGCCACGTCAACGGGGCCAGGGTCGGCCTTGCCCATGATCTTCGCTCCGTTGCGCTTCAGGCCCTCCCACAGGGCGCCAGCGACGTGACCACCGTCCAGAGGCAACAGCGGGATGAGGTTGAAGACGAACAGCGCCATGTTGAGCGCCGCGATGAGGGACAGCAGCGTCATGATCTTGGCCATCGTCCCGTCGACGCCGAGGTCAGCGCTGGCGATCTCGCCGCCGACTCGCCCGACGCCGACCACCGAGATGGGACCGTTCGGGTCGCGCTCGCCCGGCCCGAAGGCCGCCTGCACGACGCCGACCATCTTCTGCGGCACGTTGACCACCACGCCGGCCGTCTGCGTGAACGCGTTCCACACGTAACCCGGAACGTCCGTCACGGTGCCCTTGACCAGCTCGCCAGTTGGTGTCGCCCCGAGGTACCCCACTTCCTCCGTCACGACGTTGCCGTTGGCGTCGACCTTCACCTTGTCGTTGTCGATGTACGCCGCCCGCTCCAGCGCGGCGATCGGCGCCTGAAGGGTGACCTGCGAACCGCCTCGGTCGACGACCAGCGTCATCGTCTGGCCGGGCGACTGCCGGATCAAGGGCGTCACCTGGTCCCACCTCGAGACGGCCGCTCCGTTGACGGAGACGATGCGGTCGCCCGCCTGGAGACCGGCGACGGAGGCCGGTGACGGGGCGTCGCCGGCGACGCAGTCGGGCTGCGGCTTCTCCACCGTGGGCGCGGTCGACGGCACACAGGTCGCAACGGTCGAGATCAGCGGGGTCGCCGTCGGGAGGCCGTAGAGGGTGAGGATGCCGCCGAGGAGGACGACCGCGATGAGCAGGTTCATCAGCGGGCCGCCCATCATGACGACGACCTTCTTCGGCACGCTCAGCTGGTAGAAGACGCGGTTCGCGTCACCCGGCTTGACCTCGTCCATCGAGTCCTGGCGGGCCTGATCCATGAGCTGGGTCAGCCGCCCAGTAGAGGAGGCCCGCAGCTGCCCCGGAGCGTCGCCCGACTTCGGCGGGAACATCCCGATCATCCGGATGTAGCCCCCGAGCGGGATCGCCTTGACCCCGTACTCGGTCTCCCCCTTGTGCCGCGACCAGATCGTCGGACCGAAGCCCACCATGTACTGGGTGACCTTGACCCCGAACTTCTTGGCGGGCACGAGGTGGCCGATCTCGTGCAGGGCGATCGACAGGCCGACGCCGAGAGCGACGACGAGCACGCCGATGATGTAGGCGATCACGCAGGGTTCCTTTCCAGGCCAAGCACCTCGCGGGCTCGGCTCCGCGCCCAGGCGTCCGCCCGCAGCACTGTCTCAACGTCCAGATCGCCGCTGGTGATCCCGGCTTCAGCGGTATGCGTGTGGTCGTCCACCACCCGCGCGATGGTGTCGACGATGTCGGTGAACCGGATTCGTCCGTGGAAGAAGGCCTGCACGCACTCCTCGTTGGCGGCGTTGTAGACCGCCGGGTACGTCCCACCCGCCTGACCGACCTGCTTGGCCAGGCTCACCGCCGGGAACGCCTCGTCGTCGAGCGGGAAGAACTCCCAGGTCGACGCGCGCGACCAGTCCACCGGATGCGCGGCCCCCGGAACCCGCTCGGGCCAGGCCAGGCCCAGGGCGATGGGCAGCCGCATGTCCGGGGGCGAGGCCTGCGCCAAGGTAGAGCCGTCGACGAATTCCACCATCGAGTGGACGACCGACTGGGGGTGGACGACGACGTGGATCCGCTCGAAGGGCACGTCGAAGAGCAGGTGCGCCTCGATGAGCTCCAGGCCCTTATTGACCAGGGTGGCCGAGTTCGTGGTGATGACGGGTCCCATGTCCCAGGTCGGGTGGGCGAGAGCCTGCTGCGGCGTGACCTCGATCAGGTCCTCCCGTCGCATACCTCGAAACGGGCCGCCACTGGCGGTGACAACCAGTCGCTCGACCTCATCGGCCGTCCCGCCGCGGAGGCACTGGGCGAGCGCCGAGTGCTCGCTGTCGACCGGGACGATCTGGCCGGGCTTGGCGGCGGCCTTCACCAGCGGGCCGCCCACGATCAGCGACTCCTTGTTGGCCAGTGCCAGCGTCGTACCCGCGTCAAGCGCCGCGAGGGTCGGGCTGAGCCCGATCGACCCGGTGATGCCGTTGAGGACCACGTCGGCCGGGCGGCCGGCCAGCTCTGTGGCCGCGTGCGGACCGGCCAACAGCTCCGGCTGGTATGCAGCGGCGCCGGCTCCGCGCGCTGCCCCGCGGACCGCCTGGGCCAAGTCGTCCACCGACCCGCGGGCACAAGCCACCGCCTCCACCCGCAGCTCGACCGCCTGCCGCGCCACCAGCTCGAGATTCCCGCCAGCGCTCAGCGCGGTGATGCGGAAGCGGTCGGGAGCGGCCTGCGCGACCTCGATCGCCTGAGTGCCGATCGAACCCGTCGACCCGAGGAGGGTCACGGTCCGCGGCGAAGTGGTCACCCGGCCATTGTGCCTCGTGCCCGCCGGTCGATCGCCCGCCTCATCATGGCCCGGGTCACCGGGTCGTGGAGGAAGCGCACGGGGAGGAAGTAGGTGCGGCCCCGCCGGCCGTGGAACCAGACCGCCGTCGTCACCCATAGCAGCCGCGCCTCGACGTCGACACCGACCGCCGCTCGAAAGTCCAGGTGCCGGTCGGGATAGCCGATAAGCGCCTCTTCCCCACCGCGAGCGGGGTCGCCGATGACCTCCTGCACCCTGAACACGTCCCAGCTTCCGCGGGACGCCCCGACCGCGAGGGCGAACAGCTCCCGCATCGCCATCAGCGCCGTAACCACCCCTGGCACGCTGGCCGCCGAGAAGATCTCGCGGGCCCAACGCGCCGGGTCGCTCGCGTCGACCACGGCAGGCGGAATGGTCTCGATAACCACGTCAGCCCAGTCCGGAGGCGTCTCGTCCGGGTCCAGCTTCAAGGCGAGTGAGCTCAGCGATGGCACGGACATCGCGATCCTCTCCATACGGTACCGTATGTTGGCCCTCCATACGCTACCGTACGGTGATGCCTGCGCGACAGACCCTGACCCGGAAAGACTGGGCGACCGCTGGGTTGGCCGCCTTGGTGGAGCGCGGCCCGGATGCCGTGCGAATCGAACCGGTTGCCGCCCGGCTCAGCACCACGAAGGGCTCCGCCTACTGGCACTTCGCGGACCGTGCCGACCTCCTCCGGGCAGTGCTCGACCTCTGGGTGGCGAAGCACACGGTGGCCATCCGCGACCGGGTCGAGGCCGACGGCGGTACCCCGAGGGAACGGCTGCAGCGGCTCCTAGAGATTGTCAGCACGGCGGCCGAGCAGTCCCCGGCCGACCTGCTGCTCATGGCGAGCCCCGACCCGGACGTCCGAGCCGCCGTAGTCGAGGCGACGCAGCTCCGGGTCGGCTACGTCGAGCGGCTCCTCCGTGAGGACGGCACGCCCCGATCGGAGGCGAGGTCGCGCGCCGTGCTGGCCTACGCCGCATACCTCGGGCACGCGTCGCTGACGTCCACAGTTCCCGGACTGGTCCCCCACCGCCGGGCGGACCGCCGCCGGATGGAGGAGTCCCTCCTCGCGATGGCGCTACCCGACGTCACTCGGTGAAGACCCGCTCCTCGACCAGCTGCTCGACGACGTACTGGCCCGCCGGGTCGAACCGTCCCTCCGCAAACTGCTTGCGGAACTCCAGCTCGAGGTTGTCCATCCCGTGCCGGTTCTTCTCAACGGTCATCACAACCCACTGGCGGTACCGCTCGGCGTTGCCGAGGTCGTAGACGAGGTGATGGCGCGCGACGATGTCGTACTTGTCGTTGAGGATGAGCACGACGTCGGCCTCGTAGGCGAGGGCGGAGGACCCGCGCAGGTCGTGCACCCGCATCCGCTTGCCGGGGACCAGGCTGGCCTTGTCCGCCGCGACGATCGCCACGACCGGCACGCCAAGGTCAAGGGTGAGGTCCTTGAGCCGTTCGACGACAAGCGTGACCCGCTCCTCCTCGGCGGGAGGTCCGTCGGGAACCGGCACCTTTTGGAGGTAGTCGACGACGACGAGGGGCGGTTCGCCGTCGTGGGTTTGCAGCATCGACACGGTCCGGCGGATCTCGTCGAGGTCCGTGGACGAGCCCGTGGACTCGTGGATGTGGAGGCGATCCGCATACCTGTGAATGATCTGGAGGCCCTGCGGCACACCGCGAAGGTGGCCGAGTCGCTGGTTGAGGGTCTGGCCAGGTGGTCCGGCTTTCTCGAAGGCGCCGCGGATGGCCGGCAGGCGCGCCGCCTCGTAGCCGGCGACCAGGCTGGCCTCGAGGGACAGCAGCCGTTCGAGCAGAGTGTGACCCTCGTGCTCGTACGAGAAAACGACAGCGGTGCCGCCGTTTCGCACGACGTTGCGGACCATCTGCATCACCATGGTGGTCTTGCCCAGGCCCTGCGGGCCGCCCAGTAGGACCAGCTCTCCTGACCGGAAGCCGCCCTCCAACGCCTCGTCGAGAACGCCGAAGCCAGTCGGGACCACGGCAGCCCCGGGTCGGATCCCGCGCTGGATGGCCTCGTCCGTCCGGTCCAGCAGGTCCGCGACGGAGCTGAGGCGGCTGTGGGATCCGGTGACACCGGTCGTCATGGCGCTCAGTTCATCAGTCCGCCCGCCGGGCCGGGCGGGTTTGCCCCGAACCCGCCCTCCGCGGGCCAGCGTTCAGAGCGCGATGCCGACGTACTTGGTCTCGAGGTACTCGTCGATCCCCTCGAAGCCGCCCTCGCGTCCGAACCCGCTGTGCTTCACACCACCGAAGGGCGCGGCGGGATTGGACACGATGCCCTGGTTCACCCCGACCATGCCGTACTCCAGCGCCTCACTGACCCGAACCGCCCGGGACAGGTCGGCGGTGAAGAGATAAGCGACCAGCCCGAACTCCGTGTCGTTCGCCATCCGCACCGCGTCCGCCTCGGCTGAGAACGTCGTCACGGGAGCGACCGGACCGAAGATCTCCTCCTTCTGGAGCCGGGCGCTGGTCGGGACGTCCGCGAGCACCGTCGGCTGGAAGAAGTACCCGGGTCCGTCCTGCGGCTCGCCGCCGGTGAGGACGCGTGCGCCCTTGCCGACGGCGTCCTCGAGCAGCTCGGTGACCTTCGCCACGGCCTTGGCGTCGATGAGCGGACCCACGGTCACCCCCTCGCGCGTTCCCTCACCCAGCGTGAGCTGCGACATCCGAGCGGCAAACTTCTCCGAGAACGCCTCGGCCACGGACTCGTGCACGTAGAACCGGTTCGCTGCGGTGCACGCCTCGCCGATGTTGCGCATCTTGGCGAGCATCGCGCCGTCGACGGCCCGGTCGACGTCCGCGTCCGCGAAGACGAGGAACGGCGCGTTGCCGCCCAGCTCCATCGACACGCGCAGCAGCTGCTCGGCGGACTGCTCGACGAGCCTGCGACCGACCTCGGTTGAGCCGGTGAAGGTCAGCTTGCGGAGCCGGGGGTCGCGGAT
>JBKPQA010000152.1:0-6966 GCA_046733835.1 Actinomycetota bacterium | reverse complement strand
GCCATGGGCGACGCCCTTCTCGCCGCCGCCGGTGAGGCCGGGCTGCGCATCACCCTCCTCGATACGTGCTACCTCGCCGGCGGCCTCACCGGTGAAGGACACACGGCGCCGGACGCCGTCCAGCAGCGATTCAGCGACGGCTCCGTCAGTGGGTGGCTTGACCGGATGGCCTGCCGGACGACGCCAGACCCCTCCGTCGCCCGCATCGGCGCCGCGATCCACTCCGTTCGGGCCGTCCCCAAGCCGTCGCTCGAGGAGGTCGGCGCCTGGGTCGAGGGCGTCCCCCTGCACGTCCACCTGTCCGAGCAGCCGGCGGAGAACATCGCCTGCGAGATGTTCTACGGCTGCTCGCCCACGAGGCTCCTCGCCGACACCGGGGTGCTGCGGCCGGACGTCACGGCCGTCCATGCGACGCACGTCAGCGCCGAGGACATCAAGCTGCTCGGTAGTGCCGACGCCCAGGCGGCGTTCTGCCCGACCACGGAACGCGACCTCGCAGACGGCATCGGCCCGGCCCGGGACCTTGCTGACGCCGGCGTCAGCCTCAGCCTGGGCTCGGACCAGAACGCCGTCATCGACCCGTTCGAGGAGCTCCGCGGCCTCGAGATGAACGAGCGGCTCACGACGAACGAGCGCGGACGCTTCCAGACGGAGGAGCTGGTCCGAGTGGCCTCGGCCAACGGGTACCGGAGCCTGGGCTGGTTCGGCGGCGGGGTGATCGCCGAAGGTGCGCTCGCCGACTTCGTCGTCGTCCGCGACGACACCATCCGCACGGTCGGCAGTCGGGCGGAACAGATCGTCTACAGCGCGACCGCCGCCGACGTGGCCACGGTGGTCGTCGGGGGCCAGGTCGTCGTGGACCGTGGCGAGCACCAGCGGCTCGGTTCGGTGTCCCCGCTGTTCCGCGACGCCTTGGACGCGCTGCGAGTCGAGCGGTGACCACCACGCTCGTCAGCGGCATCGGCGAGCTCACCACGATGGATCCGGAGAACCCGGACGCCGAGGACGAGCTCGGCACTCTCCACGACGCCGCACTGGTCCTGGACGCCGATGAACAGATCCTGTGGGTCGGACGGTCCGGAGTCCCCGACGCCGACCGGCGCGTCGACGTCGACGACCGCGCGGTCATCCCGGCCTTTGTCGACAGCCACACCCATCTCGTCTTCGCCGGCGACCGCAGTGCCGAGTTCGCCGCCCGGATGAGCGGCGACGCATACGACGCCGGCGGCATCGTCAGCACCGTCCAGGCCACCCGTGAAGCGACCGACGACGAGCTGCGCGCGCTCCTCCGCGACCGCATCGCCGAGATGCGCGCCCAAGGCACGGGAGTCGTGGAGATCAAGTCCGGCTACGGCCTCGACGTCGCGTCGGAGAGGCGGCTACTGCGGCTGGCGCGGGAAGTGACCGACGAGGTGACCTTCCTCGGAGCCCACGTGGTTCCACCGGAATACCGTTCACACCGAGGCGAGTACATCGATCTGGTCACCGGCCCGATGCTCGCCGAGGCACACGCATACGCGCGCTGGATGGACGTCTTCTGCGAACCGCACAGCCCGTATGCGTTCACCGAGGACGAGGCCCGAGCCATCCTGTTCGCGGGCCGAGACGCAGGATTCGGGCTGCGGGTCCACGGCAACCAGCTCGGCCCTGGACCCGGCGTCCGGCTCGCCGTCGAGCTCGGCGCCGCGAGCGTGGACCACTGCACGTACCTCACCGGGCCGGACGTCGATGCGCTCGCCGGCGGGACGACGGTCGCGACACTGTTGCCGGGGGTCGAGTTCTCGACGCGCCATCCCTATCCGGACGCTCGGGCGCTCCTTGACGCTGGCGTGACGGTTGCCCTGGCCACGGACTGCAACCCGGGCACCTGCTACACCTCGTCGATGCCCTTCGTCATTGCGCTGGCGGTACGCGAGCTCCGTCTCACTCCGCAGGAGGCGCTGTGGGCGGCGACCCGAGGTGCGGCAGCATCGTTGCGTAGGAACGACATCGGAAGGATCGCGGTGGGAGCTCGGGGAGGGGTGACGGTTGTGGACGCACCGTCGCACCGGCATCTTGCGTATCGTGCAGGCGTGCCGCTCGCCCGACGTCTGTTGACCGCCACCTGATGGCTGTCACCCCCCACTCACTCGGCATCGTTCGCTCCGGCGACCGGGAGCCGACGCCGTGGAAGAGCGGCCAGGGCGCCACTCGGGAGATCGCCCGGCGGCTGCTGGGGGTGAGGGGGCCGCACTTCGTGTGGCGGATCAGCGTGTCGGACATTCATCAAGACGCGGACTTCGGGGCGTTCCCCGGGGTGCAGCGGTCAACGACGCTGATCCACGGCGACGGGATGGTTCTCGACGTCGCCGGGACGCAGCATGAGCTCGTCCCGTTCCAACCGATCACGTTCGACGGGGCGGCGGAAGCGCACGCGCGGCTCTCGCACGGACCGGTGAGCATTCTCAATGTCTTCACGGTGGCGAGCCGGATGAGTTCGGCGGTCCGGATCGCCGATTTCTCGGACGGCCGGCCACTGAGCATCGCCGGGGCGACGGTGCTCGTGCTGCTCCACGGGCACGCGTCGGTGTATGCGGCGGACGGCACCAACGGGAACCTCGCCCCGCTCGACGCACTCGTCCCTCGACCACGGGTGCGCCTGGTGTCCGGTAGCGGGATGGCGGCGGTGGTCCGGATGGAGAACTACCGGGCGTGGCGCGCCTTCTCCTGGTGATCGTGCACGGGAATGTGCATCACTTGATGCTAATCTTTGTGCATGCGGACAACCATCAATCTCGATGAAGACCTGATCCAGCGGGCGTCCGAGCTGACGGGTCGGCGCGAAAAGTCCGCCCTGGTCAAGCTGGGACTCGAGGCCCTTATCGCCCGGGAAAGCTCTCGTCGCCTCGCGGCGCTGGGCGGCACCGACCCGGCGGCGAAGGCTGCACCTCGGCGCCGATCCTCGTGATCCTGGTCGACACCTCAGTATGGATCGACCACCTTCACCGAGCGGAGGCCAAGCTCCTTCCGCTGCTTGACGACGCTCAGATCTGCACCCATCCGGCGGTCATTGAAGAGTTGGCGCTCGGAAGCCTGCGCCGACGTCGGGAGGTTCTGGACTCGCTGGCCAGTTTGCCTTGGGCCCCCGTCGCCACCCATGACGAGGTCCTCGTCCTTGTGGATACCCATGAGCTCTATGGGGTCGGGCTCAGCATGGTGGATGCCCACCTTCTTGCCGCGGCGCGGCTCGGGGGGCACCAGCTGTGGACCCGGGACCGGCGTCTTCGGACTGCAGCGAACCGGTTGGGTGTTGGTCCGGTCGTCTCCTGACCCTCCGCCTTCGATAGTGGCGGCTCAGCGCTCGCCAACCCAGCGCAAACGGACCATGGGTGGGCGAGTGACGTGGGCCGATTACGAACTACCGCTCCTCGGCCGCGGTGGCCCCGCTTCGATCCGCCGGCGGTGTCGCTCGACGGCGTCGTCCCCCATCGACCAGTCGGACTCGACCCAGAAGGTCGCGCCGGCGTCAACCCACTCGCTCACCGTGGCGTCGCCGGCGGCGCCGGGCTCGCTGACCCCCTCGGCGACCACCTCGTAACCCTCCCAGGCCAGACCGTCTTGCTCGCGAATCTCCTTGAGCCGAGACACGATTGGCGGCAGATCGGCCGGCCGTAAGGGGTTCTCCTCGGTGCGGTCCATCTTGGTTGGGATGATCCCGTCCCACCGGGCGGCGCGGGCCATCGAGCGGCGTGCGGGGTAGGCGCCGACGACCCAGACCGGCACGCGAGGCTGCTGGACCGGCGCAGGAGGAGGAAAGAAGTCGGTGGGCTCGACCGAGTAGTGCGTACCCGCATACGAAAAGGGCTGTCCGCGCATCAACCCGTCGTAGATCGCCAGCCCCTCGTCGAGCTTCTGCGCTCGCACCGTGCGGCCCTCGTCGCGCTCGAAGGCAAGCCACCCCTCGTGCAGCGCGCCCAGTCCGACGGCGAACTGGACCCGTCCACCGGAGAGGTGGTCGAGGGTGGCGACCCGGCCGGCGAGGTCCCAGGGCCGGATCCTTGGGAGCGGCGTCAGCATGGTGCCCAGCCGGATCCGGGAGGTCTGCATCGCCGCGGCGGTGAGCGTCACCCAGGCGTCCTGGCCCCAGACCGCCTCCCACGTGAAGATGGCGTCCCAGCCGGCCTGCTCGGCCGCGACCGCGAGGTCGGTGAACTCCCGGGGCGTCGCCAGGCTGATGACGACGCCGGCACGGAAGGCCGTCACGCTCAGGCGTTGTCCGAGTCGGCGTTCGGCAGACGTCCAGTCGACCTGCGGTAGTACTGCGCTGCCTTGCGCTCAGCGATGGTCCGCGTCGCACCGACGGCGAGTCCCAGTACCGCCCCGTAGAGCAGCGCTTCGCGCCAGCTGGTCTCGTCGACCGCGCTCGGATCGGTCGGCGCCTCATGGCCCGACACCGCCCGCCAACCAATGCTCACGACCTTGGTCGCGATCGCGCCGGCGGCGATCGCCACCGCCGTGCCGATCACCCGCCATCCCATCGTGCCCATGTACGCCTCTCCCGTTGATCCCGCCCAGTTCTCGCCACGACTCTGGCATGCCCGGGGAGTAAAGTCATCTCCACTACGACAGGGGAGCGCCCCACAGCGCTGAGAGTGCGGTCCGCCGCAGACCCTCGAACCTGCTCCGGTTAGCACCGGCGAAGGGAGTCGGTTTACATCTCAGGTGCGGCCTCGCATACGCGGTGTATGCGGGAACGCACCTCCCCCGGGAACCAGAACCACCCCACCCGGGAGGCCAGAAATGACCACGCACACCCACCGCACTGTTCTTGCTACCCGTCCGTTGACCAAGTGGCGCACTATCGACCTGCTGACCTGCGCCTTCCTCGGCGTCGCCTTCGGGGTGGCGTACTGGGGCTGGTACCTCGCTTACCAGGTTCCGAGCACAGCGCTGGCGGCGGTCTTCCCGCCGCTGCAGGGGATCACCGGGGCGCCCTGGCTGATGGCCGGCGTCGTCGGTGGGCTCGTCATCCGGCGGCCCGGTGCTGCGCTCTTCACGGAGCTCATCGCCGCCATCGTCGAGGCGCTCATCGGCAGCTCATGGGGCATCGCGACGGTCGTGTCGGGCGTCCTGCAAGGCCTGGGCGCCGAGATCGGCTTCGCGATCTTGGGCTACGCCTCGTTCGGTCTCGGGGCGGCGATGCTCTCGGGGGCCCTGGCCGCGCCGTTGGAAGTGGTCTATGAGTGGTTCAGCTACTGGGCCGACTGGGACTGGGGCTACAAGCTGGCCTACCTCGTGATCCTCACGGTCGCCGGCGCCCTCATTGCCGGCGGCATCGGCTGGCTGCTGACCCAAGGCCTGGCCCGCGCCGGCGCCTTGGGATCGCTGCCGCCGGGCCAGGAGGTGCGGGAGGCCCGCGCTGTCTGACGCCCTCCGCGTCGCGCCCTCGGCCGGGGCGGGCGTCGGTGGTGCCTCGGTCGAGATCGACCGCCTCACCTGGCGCCCGTACGGCCGGGCCCGGCCGGTCCTCTCCGACCTGAGCCTGCGGTTCGCCGCCGGTGAACGGGTGCTGCTCGCCGGCCCGAGCGGCTCGGGCAAGTCCACCGTGCTCCGGGCCGTGGCCGGGCTGCTGCTCACGGCGGACGCCGGTGATCTGTCGGGAACCGTCTCGATCGATGGAGTGCAGCCCAGCGCCGGCGTCGGCTCGGTCGGCCTGGTCCTGCAGGACCCCGGCGCCGGAGTGGTCGCCTCGACGGTTCACCGTGACGTGGCTTTCGGACTCGAGAACGTCGGTATGCCTCGGGAGGCCATGGCCGGTCCAGTCGCCGCCGCCCTGGCGGAGGTCGGACTGGGCGGGCTCGCCTCGACGAGTCCGCTGACGCTGTCCGGCGGCGAGCAGCAGCGGCTGGCCCTCGCCGGAGCCTTGGCCATGTCGCCGCGGGTGCTGCTGTTGGACGAGCCGACGGCGATGCTCGATCCCGCCAACGCGGCGTCGGTCCGGTCGGTTGTCGGAGACGTTGTCGCTGCGCGCGGCCTCACCACGATCGTGGTGGAGCACCGGCTCGGCCTCTGGCTCGATCTGGTGGACCGGATCGTGGTGCTCGGGCCGACGGGTCTAGTGGTGGCCGACGGGCCGCCCGGACCGGTGCTCGCGGCGCGGGGGGCGGAGCTGGCGGCGATGGGCATCTGGGTTCCGGGGGAGCCGAATCCGCGTCCGGTCGACGTGTCGGAGGCATTTGGGGCGCGCCCGCCCCGGGCCGATCCCGCTGTGTCCGCTCGCGGCCTCACGGTTCGGCGCACTTCGTCGCCGCTCAACGGTCTGCCTCGGGTGACCACCGCCGTCGACGGCGTGGATCTCGAGGTATGCGACGGGTCCACTGTGGCGCTGGTCGGGCCTAGTGGGTCGGGCAAGTCCACGTTGCTCGAGGCCCTGGCCGGACTGGTGCCGCCGTCGGCTGGGACGGTCGAGCTGGGTTCGGACGTGGTGCAGCCGGGTTCGGGCGCGGTGGCGCCTCGGCCCGCCGCCTTCCAGGCGCCGAGAGGCCAACTTTGGTCGCTTTCAGGGCGAAATGACGACCAAAGTTGGCCTCTCGGCGGAAGGCGCCACAAAGAGCAGCCGGCGGACGTACCGCGCGACCCGTACCGGCGGTCGTCGGCCGACCTCGCAAGGAGCGTCGCCTGGGTGCCGCAGCGCGCGGCGAGCACGATCGTGCGCCGCACGGTCAGAGACGAGGTGCTGGCGAGCTCGCTCGCGGTCGGCGTCGAACCCGCGGTGGCCGAGGCGCGAGCCGACCTGCTGCTCGACCGGCTGGGACTGGGGCACCTGACGACCGCTGATCCCCGTCAGCTGTCGGGTGGCGAGCAACGGCGGCTGGCGGTGGCCGCCGCGGTCGTGCACCAGCCCTCTGTCGTGTTGGCCGACGAACCCACGGTTGGGCAGGACCGGCTCACCTGGGCCGCGGTAGTCGGCATCCTCGACGCGGTGCG
>JBKPQA010000151.1:0-4885 GCA_046733835.1 Actinomycetota bacterium | reverse complement strand
CGGGTCACCGGCTTACCACCGCCTCCGACACCCACTCCCTCGGCCGATGCCGAGATGGCGCCGGCCACCGTCATGAGCGCAGCGGCGCTGGCCGCCGCGGCCATCGAGGCAATTCGTTTCCGAGCCATGAGTTCCGTCCTCTCGTGAGCTTGATAGGTACCTCACAGGCTGGGGCCGGCGCCCATCGCCCGCATGAGGCGGTGCACCCTATTCCGCGCCAACAGCCTCCCCATTCCCGCGATGTGAGGACGCGTCGAGCAGTTCCCGCAGCCGTTGGAGGCAGTCACGGCAGGACGACTCGATGGACTCGACCGGCCGCCCAAGGGCAGCCCCGACCTCGGCGTAGCTGGGCCGGTCCGGAGCAACCACCGCTCGGAGCAGTGCTTGGCACTCAGCGGAGAGCTGTTTGAAGCCCTCCCACAGCTGCGCGTCACCCTCGTCGAGCAGCTGTTCGGCCTCTCGCTCGCGGTCTGAGACGACGGTGGCCAGCGGCCCTGCGGTTCGCGCGACGACCATCGCCTCGCGCCGGGCCGTCCCAGCCAGCCACGCGGGAAGGTCAGCCGCGTCGGGGAGGCGGTCGCTGTTGTCGAGCAAGGTCAGCCAGGTCCGCTGGATCGCCTGGGCGGCGTCAGTCTCGGTCAGTCCGATCGACCGAGCCACCGACCACAGCATCGGCGCGTACTGGTCGGTGAGCTGGTTCCATGCGCGGTGGTCTCCGGTCACGACCGCGCGCCAGACGAGGTCGGGGGCGACGGGAGCCGTCAGTCGGTCGTTGATGCGGGCGTCCTGGGGCCTGGTCCACGGAGAACCTCCGTGTGCCCGGACCCGCTTTGAGTCCGTCGGTCTCATGACATCCTCCTTGCAATCCCGAGCCGGTCTTCGGTATGCCAGCCCGTTGGGTGCGATCCCACGTCACCAAATGGCCCTCGGAAGCCCCTTGGATGCGGCTTGGCGCCGTGGCTGGAACCGGCTTGACGTCCGGCTGGTCGAAGCGCCCACATGTCACCGCCTCCTTCAACTCCACGGTGCTGGAGATCGCCGGCTTCCACATGGGTAGGACTGCGTATCTCCGCCCAAATCGGTACCTAAAGGGTGCCGGCGCGCCCGTCGCCGCACATCAGGCGCGGCACCTTAGTGCGCGCCCAGGACCGCCTTATTTCTCCGGCGCAGCCATCGACCGGTCGTCGCCCCGGTACGGACCTCGAGGAGGCTGGGGCGCGCTCCGGCGCCCGCCATGAGCACGACGGCACCGATCTGGCGGCGGACGGTCAGGAGTCGCCCTCCGTGCTGGGTGGTGAGGAAGCGTTGCGCGACGACGGGCTCGTCCGGGTGGCCCTCCACCGCGAACGGACGCGTCCCCCGGGCGGCGTCGTGGAGAGTCAGCCGTCCCGACGACCAGGCGACCGACACGGTCGGCACTCCGGCCGGCCCAAAGCGGCCCACCGCGACGGCTGTGGGGCGGTCACGCAGCGGCTCGGAAGCCCGGTGGTTGTCGCTCCACAGCAGCCGACCGTCGAGCGCATCGGTGGCCACGATCGCCGCGCCGTCGAACGTGATCGCCGCGGAGACCAGCATGGTCCGTCTGTCGTCGGTCATCCCGAACCGGACCGCCACCACGATCTCCCGGTCGTCCCGGCGCCCGAGCTCTCGTCGCCAGTCGGCGAGAACCGCATGGTGGTCCGGCAGACCCGGCTCGTCGGCTTGGACCACGCGCACGCCGGAAGTGCTCAGCCCGACCGCCAGGTATGCGACGCCGCCGACGGTCACCCCGTCGAGGGCGGTGACGGCGACGCCATCAGCGAAGGTGCGCCGGGTAACGAAGGTCCCGTCCGGCTCGTAGAGCTCGACGGCCGACCATCCCCGTCCGTCGGACCAGGGAAAGGTCGACTGATCCGCCGCGCAGCGGACCACACTCACCGCGATGCGCCCGCCGACCACCGCCACCCGACTAGCGTCGTGACCGACCGCGCGCAGGACGTCCTGACCGTGAAAGGGCAGGTCGCAGCCGGGCCACGTCGCCCCGGTCCCGGCTTCGAAGGACGCCAACACTTCCCCGCCACGCGACGGCGGGGCCACCACCTGGACGCGAGAACCGCGGAGGCGCACGACCTGGTCGAACCCGAGTCCCATGACGTCAGCCGCTGCTTCGTTCGCCCCGGGTGCCGCGGTCGCAGCGGCGATCGCATACGGGCGGAAAGGAAAGAGGCGAAGCACGCAGATCTCCTGACGGGTAGACGAGGCCTCGAGTCTCGTCAACCGGCCCGCTGGCCGCCGTCGCCCGAGCGGATGCTACGTGAGTGGATCGTCGTGTCCTCCGATCGGCGGATACCGGTTGAGATGGCGCGCTGGCGACCGGTTGGCTGTCTCCCATGACTCAGAACCCGATCCGCGTCGGCCGCGCGGTGGACACCGACCGCTACCTGGCCACCGACCAGATCGTGTGGTTTCAGGGGATCTCCGCCGCACCGATCGACCGGCAGCTGGTGGGACTGGCCGAGAACCACCGCTTCGCCGCAGAGATCGAGGGGGCGGACGCCGGGACCTACCCCGGGATCTACGGCGTCTTTCCCATGACCCTGTTGGTGCCGGGGCCCGCCGCCGCCCTCCGCCGGGTGCCCTGCGCGGGCTTGAGCTGGGTGGCCGTGCACCCCGACCACCGGCGCCGCGGGGTCCTGACGGCGATGATGCGGCACCACCTGGAGCAGGTGCACGAGGAGGACGGCCTCCATGTCTCGGCTCTGCACGCGAGCGAACCGGCCATCTACGGGCGGTACGGCTACGGCCTGGCGTCGCTGGAGCTCCGCGTCGAGCTCGGCCGGGGGACGTCCCTCATCGCCCCGGAGCTCGAGGAGGCAGCCGGCTGCACCACGACGCACCTGTCGACGATCTCGGACCCGGACGTTCCGTCGCGGATGCACGAGTGCCACCTGCGCTTTGCCGCACTCGGCGCCGTGGTCGGCAACGCCAGCTACTACGAGCGAGTCTGCTACCAGTCGCCTGAGAGTCTGCGCGACAAGGAGCCCTGGCGCGTGCTCTTCGCACGGCGTGACGGGGAGGACGTCGGGTTCGCGATGTTTCGTCGGACCGAGAAGTGGGACCACTCGCGGCCGGCCGGTGAGCTCAACGTGTGGTTGCTGGTCGGCGACCCCGCCGCCCAGCTCGTCCTGCTGCGCCGACTAGTCGACTTCGATCTCATGGGCACCGTCACGATGGGGAAGGTCGGCGTTGACGACCCGCTGCTCCTCTGGGCCGGCGGTCCCCGGTCGACCTCGGACATCGGGACATACGACAGTCTCTGGATCCGGCTCGTCGACCTGCCGGCAGCCCTCCAGGCCCGCTCGTGGACGCAGCGTTGTGACGTCGTCGTCGAGGTCGACGACACGACCGCCCCGTGGAATCACGGCCGCTGGCGGATCCACGTCGACGACGGCGGGCAGGCCACGGTGGAGAAGGCCACCGGCGAAGCGGACCTCAAGCTGCCCGTCCAAGCCCTCGGCGCCGCATACCTCGGAGGCGGAAACCTTGTCGCTCAGCACCGCGCCGGGCTTCTCGTCGAGCAGCGCCCAGGAGCCGTCGCCGAGCTGGGCTTCGCGATGCGGACACCCCTCGCCCCTTCCGGAGCGATGGGGTTCTGACAGTCAACTGGGAGAGGCGGCCCACGAACGGCCGGTACCATCCCAACGTGCCGGCGTTGGGTCGCGCCTCAGCCTCGCCGCCGCAGGAGGTCCGGTTCTGCCGGTCCGCCGACGGCGTGCGGATCGCGTATGCGGTCCACGGCTCCGGCCCGCCGCTCCTCATCTCCACCTGCTGGCTCAGCCATCTCCAGTTCGACTGGGAGAGCCCGGTGTGGCGCCACTTCTTGGCGGACCTCGGGCGGTTGGCGACGGTCATCCGGTTCGACGAGCGCGGCTACGGGCTATCGGACTGGGACGTCACCGACTTCTCCCTTGAGATGCGCCTGGCGGACCTCGAAGCGGTCGCCGACGACGCCGGCTACCCGCGGTTCGCTCTCATGGCCATGGCCCAGGGCGGCCCGGTCGGCATCCGGTATGCGACGGCGCACCCCGATCGGGTTACTCGCCTGATCTTCTACAACAGCTACGCCGACGCCGCTCGAGACATCACCCCGGAGGGCATCGAGATCGAGGACACCTTCGACCAGATGATCAAGGTCGGGTGGGCGCGTCCCGACTCGACGTTCCGACGAGTCTTCACCTCGATGCTGATCCCCCAGGCGACCGAGGAGCAGAAGGGCTGGGTCGACGAGCTGATGCGGGTGTCGGCCTCGGCCACGACCGCGTACACGTCCCGCCACCAGCGACGACACCACGGCGCCATCGAGTGCCTTCCCTCACTGGACGTCCCGACGCTCGTGATCCATGCCACGGGCGAGCGGATCAACGGCTTCGACGAAGGCCGGTTCCTGGCCAGGTCGATCGACGGGGCCCGCCTGGTTCCGCTCGACAGCGAGAACCACATCGTCCTCGAGGACGAGCCGGCGTGGCCGGTCTTCGTCCGCGAGGTCGAGGAGTTCCTGGCCCTAGACCGGGAACCCGCGGCCGTGACTCCGGCGTTGGGGTCGCGCCTCGACCTCTCTCCTCGCGAACGGGAGGTCCTCAGCCTGGCGGCGCAAGGCCTCGACAACGACGACATCGCCAGCCGGCTGCACCTCAGCGTCCGCACCGTCGAACGCCATCTGCAGAACGTCTACGTCAAGCTCGACGTGCAGGGAAAGTCGGCGCGCGCTGCGGCGGTCGCCCGGTTGCTGACTTCGACGTAGAAGCCTCGGGGACTACGCGCATACCGCCGCTTGGACCCGGCCCGTCGGCGTCTGGATTTGCGCGCACGCACCGATGCCGGCGCATACCCGTCCTTCCTACGGTCG
>JBKPQA010000150.1:0-6566 GCA_046733835.1 Actinomycetota bacterium | reverse complement strand
GGTCCCTCCGCGGTCCGGCCGATTCGGTTCCGGCCATCGCGAACGGGTAGGGTCTCGTCCAGCTAGGGCCCCGTTGTGTAGCGGCCTAGCACGCCGCCCTCTCAAGGCGGTAGCGCGGGTTCGAATCCCGTCGGGGCTACTCCGTTGCTGACGAGTCAGATCAGGCCGAGCTCGTGGGCCTTGACGACCGCCTCCTCGCGAGATGAGACGTTGAGCTTGCGATAGAGGCTCTTCGTGTGGGTCTTCACGGTGTTGACTGACAGATGCAGCTCCGCGCCCACCTCACGTGCGGACAGCGGTCCTCGCAACGCTCGCAGGACGGCCAGCTCGCGGCTGCTCAACTCCTCGGCCAGGGCGCCGTCGTGGTGTGCGGCCCGACCGGCCCGCCGGCCGATCCGCGCCGTGAGCTCCGTTAGCCGCCGAGCCACCAGGCTCGTGGCCGGGAGCCCGCGCGCGACCTCCTCGGCCCGGTCGAGGTGGGCTCGCGCGGCGCCCGCTTCGCCGCAGGCCCACTCCGCCGCAGCCAGGCTGGTGAGGGCGCCGACGATTGGGACCGGCCGACCCCAACCGTCGGCCATGCGGGTGGCATCCCCCAGCAGTTCGAGGGCAGCTCTATTGCCTTCGGTAAGCGCGACGATCCGGCCTTCCGCCAACCGCAGGGCCGCGACGGCCGCGGCCGCACCGGGACCCCATGCCTGTTCGGTCGCTCTCGCCAGAGGCCGCACCGACGCCACGACCGTTGCGGCCCGCTCGAGTTCGCCGAGCTCCACGCAGCCCAACGCAAGCTGCCCAGCCGCCTGGAGATTCAGCAGCGCCGGCAGCTGACTCAGGGCCGGGGCGTCCCGCGTCGTCTCAAGCAGGGCGACGGCCTCAGCGACGTCGTCACTGTCGAGCAGAAGGCCGGCCAGTGCCTGCCGTGCCACGACCCAGCCGAAGACCGTCGGATCGTCCTCGAGCTCGACGGCGCGGCGGGCGTACGCGAGCGCCGCTTCCTCGTCGGTGTCGGAGGCGTATGCCGCCCAGGTCACGTCCAGGGCCGCCCGCAGCGTTCGCCACCCGTTCAGCGCCGCGGGATCCCCGTCGGCCAACGGTTCCGCGACGGTCAGCCAGTGCCGCGCCCGGTCGGGCATACCGGAGAGTCCCGCCGCAAAGGCGAGTGAGAGACAGAACCTCGGGTCGACGGCCGCGCCATCGGCGAGGCGGTCGCCGAGGCGAAGCAGGGCGGCCATCCCCCCGTGCTCGAGGAACCAGCGGGTATTGGAGCGGAGCAGCTCAAGGGCGCCCTCCCGGTCGCCCGAAGCCGCCCGGTAGCTGACCGCCTCCTCGACCTGGCCCGCGTCGAGGTACCACTGGGACGCGCGGATGAGCGACTCCGACGCCGCATTGGGATGCTCCGCATCCAGGCGGTGCTGGAGAACCTCCCGGAACAGGCGGTGGCACCGGTACCACGTGCGCCCGTCGTCCAAGGCTCTGACGAAGAGGTCGGCCCGGTCCAGACGGTCCAGAACTACGGCGGATCCTTCGGTCTCCAGCACCGCGTCGCAGAGCGGACCCGACAGCCGCTCCAGGGCTGAACATCGCAGGAGCAGCTCCCGAGCCTGGACGTCCAGGGCGGGCAGCACCTCCAACGAGATGTAGTCGAGGATGTGGCGGTCGCCGGTCGAGATCGCCGCCGCCGCGGCGGCCGGGTCTCTCGCGTCGCGGATCGCGAGGGCCGCCAGATGGAGGGCCGCCGGCCACCCCTCCGTCCGATCCACCAGCGCCTGACCGACGGCGTCGTTGCGCACACCGGAGGACGCGAGCAGGGCGATCCCCTCATCCGTGGTGCAGCGCAGGTCCGCCAGACGGATCTCCAGGAGCTGACCGCTGGCCCGCAGCCGGGCCAATGGGAGCGGTGGGTCGGCCCGGCCGGCCAGGACGAGACGCAGGGAGCTGGGCAAGTACGTCAGTAGGAACATCACTGCTTCGTGGATCCGGACGTCGCCGATGACGTGGTAGTCGTCGAGGACGAGCACGCTGGGTTTGTCGGTTCCCTGAAACGCGTTGAGGAGCGTGGCGAGCGCCACTCCGACGGGGTCAAGTCCTTGCCCGTTGAGAGCGGCCAGCGCCTCGCTGGTCTCCTCAGGAGCAACCTTTGAGAGCGCGGTCAAGGCGTAGGTCCAGAACCGGATGGGCTCGTCGTCCGCCTCGTCCAGGGAGACCCAACCAACGTGCCTGGCGGATGACGCCCATTCCGCCAGGAGCGTGGTCTTGCCCCAGCCGGCCGGCGCCACGACGGTGACCAGCCGGACCCCGTCGACCTGCTCGAGCTGGTCGAGCAACCGCCCGCGAACGACCGCCCCGGCTCGCGGTGGCGGCACCGCCAGCTTCGCGGCAAGAAAGGGCCGAGCAGCCGTCGGCATGTGCCGCACGGTAGTCGGTGGTGCCGCCCTTCGGCAGGCGCCTCGGCTCACCCGGGGTGAAATTCGCGCCGGGGTGAAGCGCGGTCACCCGACCGGCCGGCACGGTTCGGCTCGCAGGGGAACCCGACGCATACACCAAACAAGGAGGACCACCATGAGCTTGCCAGCCACCGGGACCACACCGCGCCGTCGTACCAAGGGCTTCGTCGCCCTGCTGCTGCTCACCGCCGGAGTGCTTGTCCTCGTCGGACGGGTGGTCCCGTTCATGGGAGACGCCCTCGCGCTGGTCCTTGGAATCGAACTGCTCATCCTCGCCTGGCTCGACCGGAATGACGGGGCCCTCATCTCCGGCGGAGTCCTTGTCGGCCTGGGCACCGGCGTCCTGCTGGCGGCTGGCCCGCTTCTGGGGACTGAGCCGCACCAGGTGGGTGGTGCGTTCCTCCTGTGCCTGGCCGCCGGGTTCGGACTCATCGCCGTGCTGGCGTATGCCTGGCAGCACCAGAACCAACCCTGGGCCTGGATCACGGCGGTGGCGCTCGCCGTCGTCGGCGGTGCGCTCGCCGCCGGTCCGGGCACGTTGGCCACGCTGGCTTCCTGGGCGCTGCCGGCCGTGTTGCTCGGTGCCGGCGTCGTGCTGGCGGCGCGGTGGATGCGGGGGCGCACTCGATGACGCAGCGGTACCGCGTCGTCGTCAGCGGCCCCCTGCCGACGGCGCTCGCCGAGGAGGTCCGCGGGCAGCTCGGCCCGTTGGACCTGCGAGCCGACCGGGACACGACCGTGCTCGAGGTGTCGTGCGTCGACCAGCCGTCGCTGCGGGGCCTGCTGACCCGGATCTTCGACAACGGGCTGGACGTCGTGGACGTGACGAGGGTCCGCCAATGAGGGCCCGGTGACGCCGCGGTTGCGGGCGCGGACGATCGGTAGCCTGCCGGTATGCCGTGCCCGCTCGCCGAGGACGAGCGGCGGGTCACCGTGGTCCTCTGCATCACAGACGGGTCGGTCGTCGGCCAGCTGCCGGCGTTCGTAGCCCGCCCACGCTGGTGGCCCGAGGTGGACTCGGTCGTCGCCCAGGTCGAGGAGCGGTTCGGGCTCGTCGTCACCGTGTTGCGGCTCCTCACGACCGACACCAACGTCGCGGGTGGGGACGTGAGCTACCTGGCTCAGCTGCGGTCCGGGCAATCACCGCAGACCGTGCAGCCGGTCGACGACCGCATCACCAAGGCCCTCCGCTCAAACTCCACCAACCGCCTCTGGTGGGCCGAACCCGGAGGACTCGACAACCTGCCGGCCTGGGTCGACGCGGCGCTGCGCGCTCACGACCGGCGCCGCACCGGCCCGCTGCGGCAACGCAAGACGTGGAACCTGTCGGTTGTCGTGACTGCTCCCACCGACCACGGTGATGTGTGGTTCAAGGCCACACCGCCCTTCCTTGCCGACGAGGGCGGGATCATCCGCCGGGTCGCCAAGGCGGACCCCGGAGTCGTCCCAGCGGTGCTCGCCCACGACGCCGGACGGCGGGCGCTGCTCATGGAGGACGTCCCGGGCGAAGACCAGTTCGGCGCGTCCGACGAGGCGGTTCTCGAGGCGATGGTCCGGCGGTGGGTGGCTGTGCAGACGGCAATCACCGACGACGTGGAGCACGCCCTGGCGATCGGCGCTCGCGACCTGCGGCGGTCCGCCCTACCGGCCCAGGCGGAGGACCTGATCTCCCGCACCGAAGTTCGGGGCGCCCTGGACGACGCGGACCTGGAGGCGGTGAAGAGCTTGGTCGAGGACCTACCTCGCCGGCTCCACGACGTCGCCTCCTGCGGCCTTCCGGACACGGTGCTCCATGGCGACATGCATCCCGGCAACTGGCGCCGCCAAGGTGACCGGCTCACGCTCCTCGACTGGGGTGACGCCGCCGTCGGCAACCCGATGCTCGACCAGCGGGCGTTCGTCGAGCGGCTGGCCGACCCGGGCCTGCGCCACCGCATCGCCCAGCTCTGGGCCGGACTGTGGCGAGAGGCCGTTCCGGACAGCGATCCGGAGCGAGCCGCATACCTGCTCGGGCCTGTAGCCGACTTGGCCGCGGCCGCGACCTACCAGCGCTTCCTTGACCACATCGAGGCGACGGAGCGCGTCTATCACCAACAGGACCCGGCCGACCGGCTGCGGGCGGCGGTCAGGGCGGCAGCCCGCTGAGCCGGTATGCGGAAGCCGGCCTCGAGCCGTCGAGTTCTGGTCAGCCGAGCGCGCGCAGCCCCGGGACGACCCGCTCCGTAAAGGTCGTGAGGAACCGCGACTGGTCGCCGCCCGGCCCGTGGAACACCAGGTGATTGAAACCCCAGTCGACGTAGGGCTTGACCTTCGCGATGATCTCGTCCGGGTCGTCGGAGACGATCCACCGCGACGTAACCTGCTCGTCGGACAGCTCGTCGCCGAGGCGCTGCATCTCGAGCGGGTCGCTGGTGCCGTGCTTCTGCTCGGCGGTGAGGGCGAGGGCCGCCCAGAAGCGGCAGTTGTCGACCGCCGTTTTGTGGTGGGGGTCCCATGAGCACTTGATCTCGATCATCCGGTCGATGTTGTCGCGGGTACGGCCTGATTTCGCCAGCCCCTCGTCCACCGCGGGGAGCAGCTTGTCAACGTAGAGCTCCTCGCCCTTGCCCGAGGTGCAGATGAACCCGTCGCCGGAGCGACCCGCATACCGGGCGACCAGCGGTCCCCCCGCGGCGATGTAGATCGGGATCGGCGTCTCCGGTTTGTCGTAGACCGTCGCGTCCTTGGTCTCGTAGTACTCGCCGTCGAAGGTGACCCGGTCCTCGGTCCAGAGCCTCCGCATCAGCGTCACCGACTCGCGGAGCCGAGCGAACCGCTCCTTGAAGTCCGGCCACTCCCTGGTCTCGCCGTGGGCGCCGACCGACCCGACGACGACCTCGTTGAGGGCCTCGCCGGTCCCGACGCCGAGGACGATGCGGCCGGGGTAGAGGGACCCGAGCGTCCCGAACGCCTGCGCGACGACCGCCGGGTTGTAGCGGAACGTCGGGGTCATCACCGAGGTGCCCAGCAGGACGCGAGAGGTCCGCTCGCCGACGGCGGCCAGCCAGGCCAGCGAGAACGGTGCGTGCCCGCCGTGGTGCCGCCAGGGCTGGAAGTGGTCGCTGATCATCACCGAATCGAGGCCGACCTCCTCGGCCTGCACGGCATAGTCGAGCAGCTCCCGCGGCCCGAACTGTTCGGCGGAGGCCTTGTACCCGATCTTCAGAGGCATGTCGGGAGCGTATGCCCGCCGCTCACTACCCGCCGCGGCGTCCCGCGCCTCGCGATACGGTCCGGGGCCATGGGATCGCTCTGGCACCCGTTCTCGGACATGGCCGTCGTCGAGCGGGACGGCGAGCTCGTCGTGACGCGCGGCGAGGGCGCGTACATCTGGGACGACCAGGGGAACCGCTACCTCGACGCGACCGCCGGCCTCTGGTTCGCGAACGTCGGCCACGGTCGGGCGGAGCTGGCGGAGGCGGCGGCGGCGCAGATGCGGCAGGTGGCCGCATACAGCACCTTTGGTGACTACGTCACGAAGCCGACCGTGGAGCTGGCCGAGCGGCTGGCCGGGATCGCGCCGGTGCCGGGCAGCAAGGTGTTTCTCACGTCCGGCGGCTCCGACTCGATCGACACGGCCGCCAAGCTGGCTCGCCGCTACTGGGTCGAGGCGGGACACCCCGAGAAGAAGGTGATCATCGGGCGGCAGAAGGCGTACCACGGGATGCACTACGCGGGCACGGCGATCGGCGGCATCCCCGGGAACGTCGAGGGCTACGGCGTGCTGGTCCCCGACGCCGCGACGGTTCAGTGGGATTCGGTAGACGACCTGCGCGCGACGATCGAGCGACTCGGACCCGACCGGGTGGCCGCGTTCTTCTGTGAGCCGGTCGTCGGTGCCGGGGGCGTGTACCCGCCGCCACCGGATTACCTGACCGGCGTGCGAAAGGTATGCCTCGAGCACGACGTGCTCTTCGTCGCCGACGAGGTGATCACCGGATTCGGGCGGATCGGCGGCGCGTGGTTCGCGTCGTCGAAGTTCGGACTGGAGCCGGACCTGGTCACGTGCGCCAAGGGCCTCACTTCGGGGTATGCGCCGATGGGCGCCGTCCTCGTCGCGCCGCGGGTGTGGGAGCCGTTCTTCGG
>JBKPQA010000149.1:0-8119 GCA_046733835.1 Actinomycetota bacterium | reverse complement strand
ATTGCCGCATACCCGCCCGAAAATGGTCCGAACGGACCATCGTCCCCATGCTGAGAACGGCCTGCCCAGTTTTCCACAGACCCAAACCGACGCGCGACAACGGGGAGGCGAACGGTCAGGGTAAGCCGCATGACCCGTGCTAGGACAGTGACCGAGAGCATGGCCAGGACCCTCGCCGTCGGCAGTCGGGCGATGGTCGACGCGCTGCTGGACCTGGCCCTACCGAGCACGTGTGCCGGCTGCCAGCAGCCGGCCGGCCCGCTCTGCGCCCGGTGCGAGTACGACCTGCGTTCCGGGCTGTTTGACCGGCCTCGGCGCTCCATGCCCGACCCCGTGCCGATAGACCTGCCGCCGGTCACGAGCACCGCACCGTATGCGGGTGTGCTCCGGCAGCTGGTGTCCGTCTATAAGGACGAGGGCCGGCGCGACCTGCGGCCGGTGCTCGCCGAGCTCCTGGCGCGGGCGATGACGGTGGCCGGATCGGGCCGTGCTGTGGTCGTTGTGCCGATGCCTTCCTCGCGCGAAGCAGTCCGCCGGCGGGGTGACGACCCAGTGCGTGACCTGGTCACCGCCGCGGCGGGTGAGGTGCCCGGTTCCCCACCCGTCCGGTCCGTGCTGCGACCACGTCGCCGCCTCGAGGACCAGTCGAACCTCGGCCACCGTGAGCGGGCGGCCAATCTCGCCGGTGCCTACGCAGTCCGTAGCGGCGAAGCTCCCCAGGTCCATGGCCGGGCGATCGTCCTGGTCGACGACGTCATCACGACCGGAGCGACTCTGTCGGAGGCCGCACGCGCCGTTCGCGCGGAGGGCGGCTTGGTGGTCGGCGCGGCGACCCTCGCGGCGACGCAGCGTCGATCTTCGGGACGGCGAGCGTGAGTCGGAAGTCCTTTTGGAGGGCGGTCCAGCGGCGCGACTGGTCCCGGTACCGCGAGGCGGCCGAAAGGGTTACGGTCGTGAGAGGTTCCGACGCTGGCGCGGATGGGAGGTGGGCGTTCGGGTATCGAGGGCCTGCCCGGCCCGAGGCGGACCATCCCAACAGCGAGGAGAGCGACGTGGACATCGTCGTCACGGGGCGACACACCCAGATCACTGACCGGTTCCGTCTGCACCTGGAGGAAAAGCTCTCCAAAGTGCCCCAGTTGCTACCGCGGGTGTCTCGCATTGACGTCGTCGTGACGCACGAGAAGGCGGTTCGCGACTGCGAGGTCGTGGAGATCACCTGCCACGCCAAGGGACCGGTGATCCGGGCGGAAGCCTGCACCGACGACCTCTACGCCGCATTGGACATTGCGTTGGACAAGCTGTTCGAGCGGCTGCGCCGGGTGTCGGACCGACGACGGGTGTCTCGCGGTGGGCGTCGGGTCCCAGAGTCGGTCGCCCGGGCAACAGGTCGGGTCAGCGAAGGGACCGCTGTCGGAGGCCTCGCCGGAACGGTCGGTGCAGCCGTCGCCGACCGAAGCGAGCATGCGGCAGGTCCAGTGATCGGTGAAGCGGCACCCGGAGCCTCAGTTGACGCCGACGGCCGAGCGGCGAGGTTCGGTGAAGGGCTGGGGCCGGGATCTGATGCGGCCACACGCGGGCCGGCCTCCGATCGCCCCAGGCTCGGGGTCGACGGACCCTTTGGCGCCGTCGGCGACTCGCCGATCGAGGTCCGCGAGAAGGTGCACGCCAGTGCGCCGATGACGCTCGAGGACGCGCTGAACCAGATGGAGCTGGTGGGTCACGACTTCTTCCTGTTTCAGGACTCCGACACTGGTCAGCCGAGCGTGGTGTATCGGCGCCGGGGCTGGTCCTACGGCGTGATACACCTCAAGGTGGACCTTGCCGAGGAACCTAAGCCACAGGTCAGTGATGCAGTTTCCGTCGACGGCCAGGTCGACGCGACGGTTCGCACCGCGCGGGGCTGAGCTGCGGGTCTGGTCGTGCGTAGTCGCGGGCCAGGTCGCGAAAGGGGCAGTGCCCCCAGCCCGTGGGATGATGCCCGGCATGGGCAGCTGGGATGACGGGGACGACTTGCCAGGGGCCGATCGCCAGTCCGGCCCGGTGACAAGTGTGAACGGGAGCGACGGTCCTGAGCCGATCCGGGTCTTGGTCGCCGACGACCACGTGCTGTTCCGTCGTGGCCTGGAGATGGTGTTGCAGGTGGAGCCGGACATCTCGGTGGTGGGGGAGGCCGGTGACGGGTTGGAGGCGCTGCACCGGGCCGAGGAGCTGCTTCCCGACGTGATCTTGATGGACGTTCGGATGCCCAAGCAGTCCGGGATCGACGCGTGCTTGGCCATCAAAGAGGCGGTGCCGTCCAGCCGGATCGTCATGCTGACGATCAGCGACGAGGAGAGCGACCTGTTCGAGGCGATCCGGGCCGGCGCGAACGGCTATCTGCTCAAGGACATCCCGGGCGATGACATCATCGCGGGGATCCGGGCGGTGCATACCGGGCATTCACTGATCTCGCCGTCGATGGCCTCCAAGCTGCTCGCGGAGTTCGCGCAGATCAGCCGGCGGGAGGAGGAGGTGCCCAACCCGCATGTGCCCAAGCTGACGGCTCGTGAGGTGGAGGTGTTGCGGCTGGTCGCCCGGGGGATGGGGAACCGGGATATCGGCCAGCAGCTGTACATCTCGGAGAACACCGTGAAGAACCACGTCCGCAACATTCTGGAAAAGCTCCAGCTGCACACCCGCATGGAAGCGGCGATGTACGCCGTGCGGCAGAACATCATCGACCCACGCCAGTCCTGACTGTCACCCGTCACTTCTAGGCTCGCGGTATGCCCGCGCGAACGCTGTCCCTCGCGCAGGCACGGCGTATAGCGCTAGCCGCCCAGGGCTTCGCGGACCCCAAGCCCGACCCATGGGCCGCCACGATGCGGCACGTCCAGCGGGTCATCGACCGCGTCCAGGTCGTCCAGATCGACAGCGTCAACGTCGTCGCTCGGAGCCACTACCTGCCGTTCTTCGCCCGGCTCGGTCCGTATCACCGTGCCCTGGTCGACCGCGCTCGCGACCGGTCGCCGCGGCGGCTCGTCGAGTACTGGGCGCACATGGCCTCGCTCATCCCGCCGACCACCTGGCCGTTGCTCGACTTCCGGATGCGCAATGCCGAGCATGAGGCGTGGGGCAACGTCCGCCAGATCCGACGCGACTACCCGGGTCTGGTCGAGGCGGTCCTCGACGAGGTGGAGGCACGTGGTCCGTTGACCGCCCGTGAGCTCGAGGTGGCCATCGCCCACGATGCCCCACGAGACCGCGACCGTTGGGGGTGGAACTGGAGTGCCGTCAAGCGTTCCGTCGAGTACCTCTTCTGGGCGGGCCAGATCAGCGCCGCCGGGCGCACCAGCCAGTTCGAACGCCGGTATGCGTCGCTCAAGGCGGTTGCGCCGCCAGCGGTTCGCGACCTCTGGGTCGACCCGGCCCGCCGGCCATCCGAGGACGACGCCATCCTCGACCTGGTCCGGATCGCCGCCAAGGCGCACGGCGTCGGCACCGAGCTGTGCCTGCGCGACTACTTCCGGCTCAAGTCAGTACAGGTCCGGCCGGCCATTACTCGCCTCGTTGAGCTCGGCGAGCTGGAGCCCGTCGAGATCGTCGGGTGGCCCAAGGCCGCCTGGATTCATACCGAGGCGAGATTGCCCCGCCGCGTGCACGCCGAGGCGCTGCTCAGCCCGTTCGACTCGTTGGTGTGGCAACGGGAGCGCACCGAGGCGCTCTACGACCTGCGGTACCGGATCGAGATCTACACGCCCCAGCACCAGCGGGTCCACGGCTACTACGTCTTGCCGTTCCTCTACGGGGACGCGTTGGTTGCTCGCGTCGACCTCAAAGCCGACCGCGCCGCCGGCGTACTGCGCCTGAACCAGGTCACGTGGCAGCGCGACGCGCCCGCCGAGGCGCGCCCGGCTCTGCTGCGCCACTTGGCCTCCATGGCCGACTGGCTTGGTCTCGACGACGGCGTCGTCGAGTCGGTTCCCGCATGACGGAAGCGGAGGGAAACGGGCGCCGCGTCGTCGCGGTCGTCCCGGCATACCAGCCTGGTGCGAACCTCCGCGAGCTTGTCGACGCCCTCGCCGCCGAGGTCGCCTGGACGGTCGTCGTCGACGACGGAAGCCCGAACTCGCCGGATATTCCAAGGGGAGCGGCCACCGTGGTGCGACACGAAAGCAACCGTGGCATCGCCGCCGCCCTCAACACCGGCATCCGGAAGGCGCTCGCGGACGGCCACACCAGGGCCGTTCTCACCGTGGACCAGGACTCCCAGGTGCCCGCCGGCTTCGTCCAACACCTGCTCGACGCTTGGCACGAGGCAGAGTCCGCCGGCGTGCCGGTCGGTCTCGTCGCTCCCCGCGAGGTCTCCGGCCAGCCGCTCCAGAGAGCCGGACGGCCACCGATCCAGTCCGGCCAGCTCATTCCCACCGCGACGCTCGAGCGCATCGGCGAGTTCGACGAACGGCTCGTCATCGACGGAGTGGACGACGACTACGCGCTCCGCTGCCTCGATGCCGGCCTTCGGATCGTCATCGCGCCGCACGGCACCCTGGGGCACCGCCTCGGCGACACCCACGACGTCACCATCGCAGGCCGGACTGTCGCCCTCACCCGGTCGGCGCCGTTCCGTTACTACTACCTCACCCGCAACCGGATCCGCCTCGTCCGCCGACACGGCCTGAAGCATCCGCGCTGGGCCGCCCAGCAGGTCGTCGGCCTTGCCGGGCACCTGGTCCTCGTGCTCGTCTTCGATTCTGAACGCGCCGCTCGAGGCCGGGAGGCCTGGCGGGGCGTGCGCGACGGGTTCCGGGGCTGCACCGGTCCACGGCAGGACATCAGACCGTAACGACTTTGTTCGGCAAGCCGTTTCGCGGGGCCGCGCGCCGCTCTAGGCTGGCGGCTTCCCGACCCGGAGGTGACGGCGATGACCGTGGTGCGAGTGGCGTTCACGCAAGCGCGGTGGACGGGTGACAAGGAGTCGATGATCTCGCTCCACGAGGGCTGGGCCCGTGAGGCGGCGGACCAGGGCGCCCAGGTCATCGGCTTCCAGGAGCTGTTCTACGGCCCCTACTTCGGCATTACCCAGGACCCGAAGTACTACGACTACGTCGAGACTATCCCCGGGCCGACGACCGAGCGCTTCTGCGCCCTGGCCAAGGAGCTCGGGATCGTCATCGTCCTGCCGATCTACGAGGAGGACCAGCCGGGGGTCTACTACAACACCGCGGCGGTCATCGACGCGGACGGCACCCTGCTGGGCAAGTACCGCAAGCACTCCATCCCGCACCTGCCGAAGTTCTGGGAGAAGTTCTACTTCCGCCCCGGCAACCTCGGCTGGCCGGTCTTCGACACAGCGGCGGGCAAGATCGGCGTGACCATCTGCTACGACCGGCACTTCCCCGAAGGCTGGCGGATCGCGGCTCTCAACGGGGCCCAGATCATCTTCAACCCCAACGCCACGGCTCCGACCTCACGGCGCCTCTGGGAGCTCGAGCAGCCGGCCGCCGCGATCGCCAACGGCGTCTACATCATCGCCAACAACCGGGTGGGCCTGGAGGACAACGAGTACGGCGAGGACGCCGTGCGCTTCTACGGCTCCTCGTATGCGGTCGGCCCGGACGGCGAGTACGTCGGCGAGGTGGGTTCGGACACCGAGGACCAGCTGCTGGTCCGCGACCTGGACCTGGACTTCCTGCGCGACGTCCGGCAGCGGTGGCAGTTCTTCCGCGACCGCCGGCCCGACGCATACGGCCCGATCGTGGCGCCCTGAGGCCGGGACGTGGCCACCACACTGATCCGAGGCGGCACCGTCGTCTCGGCCACCGGCCGAGTACAGGCCGATGTTCTCGTCGACGGTGACACGGTCGCCGCCCTCCTTGCCCCAGGCAGCCAGGCCCTCGGCAGCGACCTCACGAGCACCGCCGACACGGTCATCGACGCGACGGGCAAGTACGTCATCCCCGGCGGCGTCGACTGTCACACTCACATGGAGCTGCCGTTCGGCGGCACCTTCGCCTCCGACACCTTCGAGACCGGCACGGCCGCCGCGGCCTGGGGCGGCACGACGACGATCATCGACTTCGCCGTACAGCGCACCGGCGAGCGAGTCCAGGACGGGCTCGCCGCGTGGCACGACAAGGCGGACGGCAACTGCGCCATCGACTACGGGTTCCACCAGATCCTCGGCGGTGTGGACGACGACGCGCTCAAGGCGATGGACGAGCTGGTCGCCGACGGCATCACGAGCTTCAAGCTATTCATGGCCTACCCCGGCGTCTTTTACTCCGACGACGGCCAGATCCTTCGCGCCATGCAGCAGGCCCGCGAGAACGGCGCGATGATCATGATGCATGCCGAGAACGGCATCGCCATCGACGTTCTCGTCGCCCAGGCGCTGGCCCGCGGCGAGACCGACCCGATCAATCACGGACTCACGCGGCCGTGGGAGACGGAGGAAGAGGCAACACACCGCGCGATCATGCTGGCTCGACTCACCGGCGCCCCGCTCTATGTCGTCCACATGAGCGCGAAGCAGGCGGTGCAGACGCTGGCCGAGGCTCGCGGCCAGGGCTACAACGTCTTCGGCGAGACGTGCCCTCAGTACCTCTACCTCTCCCTCGAAGAGCAGCTCGGCGCGCCGGGCTTCGAGGGTGCGAAGTGGGTATGCAGCACGCCGCTGCGCTCCCGCGCGGAAGGCCACCAGGACGAGCTCTGGCGGTATCTGCGGACCGGCGACCTCAGCGTCGTCAGCACCGACCACTGCCCCTTCTGCATGAAGGAGCAGAAGGAGCTCGGGATCGGGGACTTCTCGAAGATCCCCAACGGGATTGGGTCGGTCGAGCACCGGCTCGACCTGCTGTACCAAGGCGTCGTCACCGGCCAGATCACGCTCGAGCGGTGGGTCGAGCTCTGCTCGACGACACCGGCGCGGATGTTCGGTCTCTACGGCCGCAAGGGCGTGATCGAACCAGGCGCGGACGCCGATCTCGTCGTTTACGACCCGAGCGGCCACACCAGCATCGGGCTGGACAAGACGCACCACATGAACATGGACCACTCCGCCTGGGAGGGCTACGAGATCGACGGCCACGTCGACCTCGTGATGTCGCGCGGTTCGGTCGTCGTAAGCGACGGGGAGTTCCGAGGCTCGAAAGGCCACGGGCAGTACCTCAAGCGCGGCCTGTCGCAGTACCTCCACTGAGCGACGGCGCCTCATGGACCTCGGCGTCGTCCTCCAGTGCAACCCTCCGGCATCACGCGTCGTCGAGCTGTGCCGTCAGGCCGAGAACTACGGGTTCTCCCACGCGTGGACCTTCGACTCCCACCTGCTGTGGGAGGAGCCGTACGTCATCTACAGCGCCATCCTCGCCGCCACTCGCAAGATCATCGTGGGACCCATGGTCACCAACCCGGCCACCCGTGACTGGACGGTCACCGCGTCGACCTACGCGACGCTCAACGAGATGTACGGCAACCGCACCATCTGCGGCATCGGCCGTGGTGACTCGGCCGTCCGGGTCACCAACGGCCGCCCGACGACGGTAGCCGAGCTGCGCGAGTCGATCGCTGTCATCAAAGGGCTGGCCAACGGCGAGGAGGTGGCCTACAAGGGCAGCCACCTACGGTTCCCGTGGAGCCACCGCTCACAGCTCGACGTCTGGGTGGCGGCCTACGGCCCGCGGATGCTCCAGCTGACCGGTGAAGTCGCCGACGGCTTCATCCTCCAGCTCGCCGACCTGTCCATCGCCGAGTGGAGCATCGCCGCCGTACACAAGGCAGCGTCGGAAGCCGGCCGCGATCCCGACGAGATCACCATTTGCGTCGCCGCCCCGGCCTACGTCACGGACGGCAGCGACGGGAGCCGCGCGCACGCATACGAGCAGTGCCGCTGGTTCGGCGGGATGGTCGGCAACCACGTTGCTGACATCGTCGCCCGCTACGGCGGAGACGGCCTGAGCGTGCCGACGGCGCTGACCGACTACATCAAGGGGCGCGAAGGCTACGACTACAACGAGCACGGCCGCGCCGGCAACACGCATACCAGCTTCGTTCCTGACGAGATCGTCGACCGGTTCTGCGTGATCGGCACCGTCGACGAGCACCTGGCCAAGCTCGACGCCCTCCGCGCGCTCGGCGT
>JBKPQA010000148.1:0-12476 GCA_046733835.1 Actinomycetota bacterium | reverse complement strand
GACTTCTTGCTCGAGAACCAGAACGCCACCGTCGCCACCCACGACGGCATCCCGCTCTACGTCGAGCTGCCGGCCTCCGTGGTGCTCGAGATCACGCATACCGACCCGGGCCTGCAGGGTGACCGCTCGACCGGTGGCACCAAGCCGGCGACCCTCGAGACGGGCGCTCAGATTGCGGTCCCGCTCTTCCTCGAGACCGGCACCAAGGTCAAGGTCGACACCCGCGACGGGTCGTATCTGGGTCGTGTCAACTGAGGGTCAACTGACCGGTGGCCGCTCGTTCCAAGGCCCGTAAACGCGCGTTGGACCTGCTCTTCGAGGCCGACCAGCGCGGCGTAAACGCCGGCTCGCTGCTGGCTGAGCGTCGGGAGAACCCCGGCGACCAGCCGCCGCTCAATCCCTACACGATCGAGATCGTCGAGGGCGTCGTCGTGCACTGGGCGGAGATCGACGAGCTGCTCACGACGTACTCCCATGGATGGACGTTGCCCCGGATGCCCGGCGTGGACCGGGCGATCCTCCGGCTCGGCGCCTGGGAGGTCGTCTGGAATGACGCCGTGCCGGACGGGGTGGCCATCAGTGAGGCCGTGGAGCTGGCCCGATCACTCTCGACCGACGACTCGCCGGGGTTCGTCAACGGCCTCCTGGCCCGACTGGCCGAGGTGAAACCCACCCTCGTTTGAGGCTTGACCCTCACGCGACGTCACGGTCGACGATCGGGACATGACCGACGTCGCCTCGCCCGTACCCGCCCCCCTCGCCGGCGCCAGGAGTCCCGGGATCTCGCGAGCCATTTATGGCATGCCGATGTTCGCGACCCTGAACGCCGGGGACCTGGACCGCACGGTTTCCTGGTTCGTCGACGGGCTCGGGTTCGTGGTGCTCTTCGCCATGCCGCCACCGCCGAGTCCGACCATGCTGGTGCACCTGCGCCGGTGGCAGTTCCAGGACATCCTCGTCCGGCCGGCCGCCGCTCCGGTCGCCGCCGGCTCGACGTGCGCGCTGAACTTCGCGGCGGTCTACGACGAGGTCGACGAGCTGGCCGCGCGGGCGCGGGCCCATGGCGGCGGGGCGGTCGAGGGCCCTACCGACACACCGTGGAACACGCGTGACGTCACCACCACCGATCCGGACGGCAACGTCGTCGTGTTCACCGCCGGACGACCCCCGGACCGGACCGATCCCGAGTTCACCGCCGCCATGCTGCGGTGGAACGCCGAGCAGCGCTGATTGCGGGGAGTTTCCGCTGTTCTGACTACGGAAATCGTCCTCGATGCCGCCTCAGAGCGGCTGACCGAGCGCGTTCGTCGTGAAGGGGCCGCCGAGCGGACCTGGCCAGGCCACCTCCGGCTCGATCAGCTCCGAGGCATACGCCCGGGAGTCGTCCTGCGGCCGGTACCCGATCGCCTCGCCGCCCGCGGTGGACCACCACGACGTCGAGTTCGCCGACACGCCCCAGACGGTGTGAAACCCGGTGACGGTCGGCGCGATAGCGGCCTCGACGAGGCGGGCGGCGTCTGCTGGTGACAGCCAGATCTCGGCGCCGCGGCGGGTGGTCGGGTGGTCAGAGCACCAGCCGATTCGCAGGTTGACGACCGTCATCCC
The DNA here is from genome assembly GCA_046733835.1 of Actinomycetota bacterium. Classification (GTDB taxonomy): domain Bacteria; phylum Actinomycetota; class Actinomycetes; order Actinomycetales; family Dermatophilaceae; genus Lapillicoccus. The sequence continues at coordinate 10,871 of JBKPQA010000148.1, read as the reverse complement.
GTAGCGCTCGTGATACAGACGCCCCAGTGACTCCATCGCCGCCTTGCTCCACCCGTAGAACGAGTCGGGCCGTGGCGGGACATCGTCGGCCAGCAGGGTGGCGTCGGCCGGCCGCGACCAGAAGCCGGCTGCGTGGTTGCTCGACGCCACGACGACGGTCCGTACGCCCGCTTCGGCCGAGGCGTGCAGGACGGCCTGCGTGCCGCCCACGTTGACGTCGAGGATCTCCTCCCACGGCGCCTCGGTCGGTATGCCGGCCAGGTGTACCACCGCGTCGGCGCCTTTCACCGCCCGGCGGACGACCTCGCGGTCGGTGACCGAGCCGGTATGCGACTCCTCACCGTCCGTGAGGTCGGCGGGCGCCGTCGTGTCGAGCAGCCGCAGGCACCGGCCGGTCCGACGCATTCCGGCTCGGAGATAGCCGCCGATCCGGCCGGCCGCTCCGGTGATCACAACAACCTGGTCCGACACGCCGCCGAGCGTAGACGGCCGGCCATGTGGAACCGGACTCGACGCAGCGTCAAGCGACTTGGCGCTGGTTGCAACGCGCGTCGAGTGGCTTGACGCAGCGTCGAGTCGGAGGGGAGAGACCGATGTCGTCGGCGGGGCGGACGCAGAGAGCGCCGACGCCTCGGGTAACATCGCGCCTCGACGACATCCTTTAACCACCGTCCTGTGAGGCGGGGAAGGAGGTCGGTGGTGGCTGCTGTCCAGCCAGCGCAGACCGAAAAACTCGCTCGTGAGGTGCTCACCTCCGGCGACGTATCCCGGGCGGTGCGACGCATCGCCCACGAGATCCTCGAGGGCAACAAGGGCGCCAACGACCTCGTCGTGCTCGGCATCCCCTCCCGCGGCGTCCCCCTCGCCCGCCGGCTGGTGAAGATCATGGCCGATGTCGAGGGCGTCGACGTGCCCGTCGGGAGCCTCGACGTGACGATGCACCGTGACGACCTCCGTCATCAGCCGGTCCGCCGGCTCTACCCGACGGACATCCCGCCAGAAGGGGTGGACGACAAGGTCGTGGTCCTCGTCGACGACGTGTTGTTCCACGGGCGCACCATCCGCGCCGCCCTCGAGGCGCTGTCCGAGCTGGGCCGGCCCCGGGCGGTCCGGCTGGCGGTCCTCGTGGATCGCGGCCACCGGGAGCTGCCGATCCGCGCCGACCACGTCGGCAAGAACCTGCCGACGGCGTCTACGGAGCGGGTATGCGTGCGGCTCGCCGAGGTCGACGGCGACGATGCGGTGACCATCGAGAGCGAGCACCGGTGAACCGGCACCTACTGTCGTCTGCGGACCTGACCCGGGACGACGTCGAGACCATCCTGGTCACGGCCGAGTCCATGCACGACGTGCAGAAGCGCGACGTCAAGAAGATCCCGACCCTGCGCGGCCGCACGATCATCAACCTCTTCTTCGAGGACTCGACCCGCACCCGCAGCTCCTTCGAGATCGCCGGGAAGTGGATGTCCGCCGACACCATCAACATCACCGGCAAGGGCTCGTCGACGTCGAAGGGGGAGTCGCTTCGGGACACGGTTCAGACCATTGCCGCCATGGCCGTCGACGCCCTCGTCATCCGGCACCACGCCTCGGGCGCCTGCCTCCAAGCAGCACGGTGGGTCGACACTTATGCCCCGACCGCACGGGTCATCAACGCCGGGGACGGCACGCACGAGCACCCGACGCAGGCGCTGCTCGACGCGTACGCCCTGCGGCGGAGGATCGGCGACCTCGAGGGCCGGCATGTTGTCATCGTCGGCGACCTCACCCACTCTCGGGTGTTCCGCTCGAACGTCATCACGCTCGGCCGGCTGGGCGCCCACGTCACCGTCGTCGCCCCGCCGACGCTCATGCCCAGCGGGATTGGGGACTGGTCCAAGACCGACGGTTTCGCCACGTCGTGGGACCTCGACGAGGTACTCGAGGGCGGCGGTACCTATGGTCCGGTCGACGCCGTGATGATGTTGCGCGTCCAGCGTGAGCGGATGAGCGGAGGGTACTTCCCGACGCCTCGCGAGTACACCGTCACGTACGGACTCACACTCGAACGGATGCGGCGTCTCCTCGCGGCCAATCCCGACGTCGTCGTCCTGCACCCCGGCCCCATGAACCGTGGTCTCGAGATCGCCGCCGAGGTCGCCGACTCACCCAACGCGGTGGTGCTCGACCAGGTGTCGGCGGGGGTTGCGGTGCGGATGGCGGTCCTCTACCACCTGCTGAGCGGGGAGGCCGCGTGAAGACGCTGGTCAAGGGCGCCCGGTTGCTCGGCGGCCCACCGGCCGACCTCCTCATCGACGGCCACAGGATTGCCGAGGTCGGCTCTCTGTCGGCGGGACCGGACGTCGAGGTCCTCGACGGCGATGGCCTCGTGGCGTTACCCGGACTCGTCGACCTGCACGTGCACCTGCGCGAGCCTGGCCGCGAGGATGCCGAGACCGTCTCGAGTGGGGCGGAGGCCGCGGCCGCCGGCGGGTTCACTGCGGTCCTCGCCATGGCCAACACGAACCCTGTCACCGACACGGCCGAGGCCGCGAACCACCTCTACGACCTGGGCCGCGCCATCCAGCTGGTCGACGTCCAGCCGGTCGGCGCGGTGACCAAGGGACTGGCCGGCGAGGAGCTCGCCGAGCTGGGACTCATGGCCCGGTCGCGCGCCCGGGTCCGGGTGTTCTCGGACGACGGGTACTGCGTCAGCGACGCTCGTGTCATGCGACGGGCCCTGGAGTACGTCAAGGCGTTCGACGGGGTCGTCAGCCAGCACGCCCAGGACCCTCGTCTCGCTGGAGCGGACGCGTGTGCGCACGAGAGTGAGCTGTCCGGCCGGCTCGGGCTGCCCGGCTGGCCGGGCATCGCCGAAGAGTCCATCGTCGCCCGCGACGTCACGCTGGCCCGGCATACCGGCAGCCGCGTCCACTTCGCGCACGTGTCGACCGGGGGTTCGGTCGAGGTGCTCCGCTGGGCCAAGGCGCAGGGCATCGACGTGACCGCGGAGGTCACCCCGCACCACCTACTGCTCACTCACGACCTGCTCGCGTCCTACGACCCGGTGTGGAAGGTCAACCCGCCGCTGCGGCCGGAAGAGGACGTCCGGGCACTGCGGGAGGGACTGGCAGACGGCACGATCGACGCGGTCGCCACCGATCACGCCCCGCACGCGCGGCACGACAAGGAGCACGCCTTCGTCGACGCGTCTCCGGGGATGCTCGGACTCGAGAGCGCGCTCGGTGTCGTCAGCGAGGTCATGGTCCGGGGCGGGTTGCTCGACTGGGCCGGGGTGGCCCGGGTGATGTCGGAGAACCCCGCGCGGATCGCCCGCCTCGAAACCCACGGTCATCCGCTCACGGCGGGGTCACCCGCCAATCTCACCCTTGTGGACCCGGCCGCTCGCTGGACCGTCCATCGGGATCTCTCGCACTCCCTCTCCCGCAACAACCCCTGGCACGGCCGCGAGCTGACCGGCCGCGTCGTCGCGACCTTCCTTCGCGGCGCCTGCACCGCCCGCGACGGTCGTGCCCTTGTCCCTGAGCTCGTCGGAGGCTCCCGGTGACCGAACTGCTGCTCGATCGCCTGCCCGCGCTGCTGGTCCTCGAGGACGGGCGGACCTTCCGCGGCGACGCCTACGGCGCCGTGGGAGAGACCGTCGGCGAGGCGGTCTTCTCGACCGGGATGACCGGATACCAGGAGACGTTGACCGACCCCAGCTACCACCGTCAGGTCGTCGTCATGACGGCCCCGCACGTCGGCAACACCGGAGTCAACACCCAGGACCCCGAGTCGAGGCGGATCTGGGTGTCCGGGTACGTCGTGCGCGACCCCGCGCTCCGGCCGTCGAACTGGCGGTCGACCAAGCCGCTCGAGGACGAGCTGCGCGACCAGGGCATCGTCGGGATCAGCGGTATCGACACCCGCGCTCTGACGCGGCACCTGCGCGAACGCGGCGCCATGCGGGTGGGCATCTTCAGCGGCGAGGAGTATGCGGGTGCGTCGCCCTCCGTGCTGGCCGACCGGGTCCGCACGGCGCCGTCGATGACGGGGGCAGCACTGGCCGGTGAGGTGTCGACGACCGAGCCGTACGTCGTGGAAGCGTTGGGGGAGAAGCGGTTCCGCGTGGCGGCGATCGACCTCGGCATCAAGGCCATGACGCCGCAGCTGCTCGCGCAGCACGGCATCGAGGTGCACGTGCTGCCGCAGTGGACGACCTTCGAGGAGGTCGCCGCCCTCGAGCCCGACGGAGTGTTCTTCTCCAACGGTCCGGGCGACCCGGCCACTGCGGAGTCGGAGGTCGCCCTGCTCCGGAAGGTGCTCGACGCCGGCATCCCGTTCTTCGGCATCTGCTTCGGCAACCAGCTGCTCGGGCGGGCGCTCGGCTTCGGTACATACAAGCTGAAGTACGGGCACCGGGGCATCAACCAGCCGGTCATGGACCGCCGTACCGGCAAGGTCGAGGTCACCTCCCACAACCACGGGTTCGCCGTGGACGCGCCCGTGGACCGGGACACCGACACGCCGTATGGCCGAGTCCGCGTGTCGCACGTCTGCCTCAACGACGAGGTGGTCGAGGGCATCGAGTGCTTGGACATCCCGGCGTACTCGGTGCAGTACCACCCCGAGGCGGCGGCCGGGCCGCACGACGCCGCATACCTGTTCGATCGCTTCGTGGAGATGATGTCGGCGCACCAGAAAGGCACGGCCGCCTGATGCCGAAGCGCGACGACATCCAGAGCGTCCTCGTCATAGGCTCTGGCCCGATCGTCATCGGGCAGGCGTGCGAGTTCGACTACTCCGGTACCCAGGCCTGCCGCGTCCTGCGCGCCGAGGGGATCCGCGTGGTCCTGGTCAACAGCAACCCGGCCACGATCATGACCGACCCGGAGTTCGCCGACGCCACGTACGTCGAGCCGATCACGCCGGAGGTCGTCGAGGCGATCATCGCCAAGGAGCGACCAGACGCGGTACTCGCGACGCTGGGTGGCCAGACCGCGCTCAACACGGCGATCGCGTTGCACGAGAACGGTGTCCTCGACAAATACGGCTGTCCACTCATCGGCGCGAACGTCGAGGCGATCCAGCTCGGGGAGGACCGCGAGAAGTTCAAGGGGGTCGTCGAGCGGTGCGGCGCAGAGTCCGCGCGCTCGGTCATCGCGCACTCTGTCGACGAGGCGCTGGCTGCTGCCGATTCGTTGGGCTACCCGCTAGTCGTGCGACCGTCGTTCACGATGGGCGGGCTCGGCTCCGGCTTCGCCCACGACGAGGCTGAGCTGCGCCGGATGGCCGGCCAGGGCCTCAAGGACAGCCCGATCACCGAGGTGCTCCTCGAGGAGTCGGTCCTCGGCTGGAAGGAGTACGAGCTCGAAGTGATGCGCGACCACGCCGATAACGTCGTGGTCGTCTGCTCGATCGAAAACCTCGACCCGATGGGCGTCCACACCGGCGACTCGATCACCGTGGCGCCGGCGTTGACCCTGACCGACCGGGAGTACCAGCGGCTGCGCGACATCGGCATCGCCGTGATCCGTGAGGTGGGCGTCGACACCGGCGGCTGCAACATCCAGTTCGCAGTCAACCCCGAGGACGGCCGGGTCATCGTCATCGAGATGAACCCGCGCGTCTCGCGGTCGAGTGCCTTGGCCTCGAAGGCAACCGGGTTCCCCATCGCCAAGATCGCGGCCAAGATGGCCATCGGCTACACGCTGGACGAGGTCCCGAACGACATCACCCGCGAGACCCCGGCGTCGTTCGAGCCGACCCTCGACTACGTCGTCGTCAAGGTGCCCCGGTTCGCCTTTGAGAAGTTCCCCGCCGCCGACCCGACGCTGACGACGACGATGAAGTCGGTCGGCGAGGCGATGGCGATCGGCCGCAATTTCACCGAGGCCCTCCAAAAGGCACTGCGGTCGATGGAGCGCGCGGGTTCGTCGTTCCACTGGGACGGCCCGACTCCAGATGACCCGGCTCAGGTGGCCGATCTGCTGCACCAGGCCTCCATCCCGACCGACGGGCGGATCGTCGCCGTCCAGCAGGCGCTGCGTGGCGGCGCAGGGGTCAAGGACGTCCATGCCGCGACGGGCATCGACCCGTGGTTCCTCGACCAGATCGCGCTCCTCAACGAGGTGGCGGCGCGGGTGGCGGCCGCCGAACAGCTCTCGCCCGAGCTTCTCCGGCTGGCCAAGCGGCACGGGTTCTCCGACGCGCAAATCGCCTCTCTGGCCGGGATGCCGGAGGCCGTGGTCCGCGGAGTCCGCCACGCGCTCGGTGTGCGGCCGGTGTACAAGACCGTCGACACCTGCGCGGCCGAATTCGCGGCGCTGACGCCCTACCACTACTCGAGCTATGACGAAGAGAACGAGGTGGCCCCGCGAGACAACGCGGCGGTGATCATTCTTGGCTCCGGACCGAACCGGATCGGCCAGGGGGTCGAGTTCGACTACTCCTGCGTCCACGCGTCGTTCGCTCTGCGGGACAAGGGCTTCGACACGATCATGGTCAACTGCAACCCGGAGACCGTCTCGACCGACTACGACACCAGCAGCCGGCTTTACTTCGAACCGCTCACCCTCGAGGACGTCCTCGAGGTGGTCCACGTGGAGCGCCAGGCCGGCCCGCTGGCGGGCGTGATCGTCCAGCTGGGCGGGCAGACCCCGCTCGGGCTCGCGCAGGCGCTGAAGGACGAGGGCGTTCCGATCGTCGGCACCAGCCCGGAGGCCATAAACCTCGCGGAGGACCGCGGCGCCTTCGGCCGGGTCCTCGCCGAGGCGGAGCTGCCTGCCCCCCGGCACGGCACCGCATACAGCGCGGAGGAAGCCGTCGAGGTCGCCAAGGAGATCGGCTATCCCGTCCTCGTTCGTCCCTCATACGTCCTCGGCGGCCGCGGGATGGAGATCGTTTACGACGACGAGACCCTGGCCACCTACGTCACTCGCGCGACCGTGGCTAGCTCCGAGCACCCGGTCCTGGTAGACCGTTTCCTCGACGACGCCATCGAGATCGACGTCGACGCGCTCTTTGACGGCGAGGAGATGTACCTCGGCGGGATCATGGAGCACATCGAGGAGGCCGGGATCCACTCCGGCGACAGCTCCTGCACGTTGCCGCCGGTGACGCTCGGCCGGACCGAGCTGGAGCGGGTCCGTGAGTCGACGCGGAAGCTCGCCGAAGGCATCGGAGTCCGCGGTCTGATGAACGTGCAGTATGCGTTGGCGCAGGACGTCCTTTACGTCCTCGAGGCCAACCCGCGGGCTTCCCGCACGGTGCCTTTCGTGGCCAAGGCGACCGGCGTGCAGATTTCCAAGGCCGCGGCGCGGGTCATGCTCGGCGCCACGATCAAGGAGCTGCGCGAGGAGGGAATCCTGCCGCCGGAGGGCGACGGCGGCCAGCTGCCCGTGCACGCCCCGATGTCGGTGAAGGAGGCGATCCTGCCATTCAAGCGGTTCCGCACTCACGATGGAAAGGTCGTCGACTCGCTGCTCGGGCCGGAGATGCGCTCGACCGGTGAGGTGATGGGGATCGACCGTGACTTCGGCATGGCGTTCGCCAAGAGCCAGATGAGTATCGGAGGGCTGCCCGACAGCGGGTCGATCTTCGTGTCGATCGCCAACCGACACAAGCGGGCGATGATCTTCCCGGTCAAGCGGCTGGCTGACCTCGGGTTCACCATCATCGCGACCAGCGGAACAGCGGAAGTGCTGCGGCGCAATGGGATCGAGTCGAAGGTCGTTCGCAAGATCCGGGAACGGGAAGCGCCTGCGCCAGGTGAGCCGACCATCGTCGACCTCATCAACGACGGTGACGTCGCCATGGTCGTCAATACCCCCACGGGCAAGTCCGCGCGGGCGGACGGGTACGAGATCCGCGCGGCGACCACCGGTGCGGACAAGCCGATCATCACGACGGTGCAGGAGCTCGCCGCGGCGGTGCAAGGCATCGAGGCACGCCGCGGCGGCGAGATCCGGGTGAAGTCCCTGCAGGACCACGCTCGGGACCTCGACCTGTTCGGTGCCAGGGCGCGCGGGTGAGCGGTATGCCCTTGGGCACCAACGGGTCGGGACCGGACGTTGCGCGCGGAGAGGTAGTCCAGGTGACCGGTGAGGTCGTCGCGACCCGGCGGGCCGGCGCATACCAGCACCTCACGTTCGTCGCTCCGGGCATCGCCGACCTCGCCCGGCCCGGACAGTTCGTGGCCCTGGCCGTCGGGGGCCCCACGTCGGCTCACTTGCTGCGCCGCTGCTTCTCGATCCACGCGGTGAGCCCATCCGGCATCCATGGCGGCACCGTCGACATCGTCGTCGCGCCGCACGGGCCGGGGACGACGTGGATCGCCGGACTCTCCGCTCATGACACGGTCGATCTCGTCGGACCGCTGGGCAAGCCGTTCCCACTGCCGACCGAGCCGGTGGCGTGCGTCCTCGTCGGCGGCGGGTACGGGAGCGCCCCGCTGTTCTGGCTGGCCGAGGAGCTGGCCGCCAACGGTTGTCACGTCGAGATGGTCCTCGGCGCGGCGAGCGAGGACCGGCTCTTCGGGGTCGCGGCGGCCCAGAGCGGCCTGGTCGGCCTGACCGTGACCACTGACGACGGATCGGCCGGCACCCGCGGTTGGGTGAGCGACATGCTGGCGCAAGTCATTCGGCAGAGCGGCGCCGGCGTCGTCTACGGCTGTGGGCCGATGGGAATGCTCGAGTCGGTCACCGGTATCGCTTCTGCCGAGGGCGCCGTCGCGCAGGTGGCCGTCGAGGAGTCGATGGCCTGCGGCGTTGGCGTGTGCATGACGTGCGTCCTGCCGGTGACCGGCGCGGACGGCAAAACGCGGATGGTGCGGTCCTGTGTCGAGGGGCCGGTCTTCCGCGGCGACCGAGTGCGCTGGGACACGTTCCAGAACGGGTACGCGCTGGTCCCCGCCGACGCGGTCGGTGCGCCGACGGAGGGCGGCCACTGATGGTCGACATGTCGGTGACCCTCGGCGACCTAGACCTGCCCAACCCGGTGATGACTGCATCCGGCTGCGCGGCGAACGGCCAGGAGCTGCACCGGTTCTTCGACGTGTCCACGCTCGGCGCGTTCGTGACCAAGTCGGTGATGGCCGCGCCGCGCTCGGGCCGCGGCACGCCGCGGATGGCCGAGACCGCCAGCGGGATGCTCAACTCGATCGGCCTCCAGGGCCCGGGGATCCACGCGTTCGCCGAGAACGACCTCGCCTGGCTGAAGTCGGTCGGTGCACGGGTCCTGGTGTCCATCGCCGGCGGGTCCAGTGCCGAGTTCGCCGACGTGGCCGCCATCTTGCGGCAGAGCGCCGCCTTCCACTGCGTCGTCGGAGTGGAGGTCAACATCTCCTGCCCGAACGTCGCGAACCGGGGCCTGGTGTTCGCCATCGACCCGTTGGCCTCGGCCAAGGTCGTGTCGCTGGTGCGGGAGCAGCTGCCTCGCGACGTTCCAGTGTTCGCCAAGCTGAGCCCCGATGTCACCGACGTCGTCGCGATCGCCTCGGCCTGCGTCAAAGCCGGCGCCGACGGGCTGACAATGATCAACACGTTGCTGGGCATGGCCATTGACGTCGATCGGATGCGGCCTCACCTCGGCGGCGTGACCGGGGGCCTGAGTGGCCCGGGGATCCGTCCGGTCGCGGTCCGCGCCATCTGGCAGGTCCGGTCCGCGATGGCCGAGGGCCGGTTCCGGACGGTGCCCATTCTCGGGGTCGGCGGAGTGCGGACCGGTCGCGACGCCCTAGAGCTCGTCGCGGCGGGCGCGAGTGCGATCCAGGTCGGCACAGCGACGTTCAACGACCCCAAGGCTCCGGTGCGCGTGCTCCACGAGCTCGAGGATCTGTTGGAGCAGAAGGGTTTCGAGAGCTTCACCCAGGCGGTCGGCGCTGCCCATCGACGTCAGGAGGTCTACCGGTGACCACACCCTTCGGAGCGCGGCTGCGAGTCGCCATGGACGCATACGGGCCGTTCTGCGCCGGCCTGGACCCGCACCGCGCATTGGTGGAGCAGTGGGGACTCGAGTACTCGCTCGCCGGGCTGGAGCGGTTCGCGATGACCTGCGTCGAGGCATATGCCGGACACGTTGCGGTCGTGAAGCCGCAGTCGGCGTTCTTCGAGGTGTTCGGGTCGGGCGGGATCCGAGTGCTGGAGCGGGTGCTCGGCGACCTGCGCGAGGCCGGCACGCTCACCCTGCTCGACGTGAAGCGCGGTGACATCGGGTCGACGATGCAGGCGTACGCGGACGCCTACCTCGGCAAGGACAGCGACCTGCGGGCCGACGCGGTGACGGTCAGCCCATTTCTCGGGTATACGTCGCTGCGGCCCGCGCTCGACCTCGCCGAGGAGACCGGGGCTGGGGTGTTCGTCCTCGCGTTGACCTCGAATCCCGAGGGATACGAGGTGCAGCACGCCGTTCGCGAGGGTCGGTCGGTGGCCGCGTCGGTCGTGGACGGGGCGGGTGCGGACAACGCCCCGGCGGCCGTGCGGGGTGAGCTGGGCAGTGTCGGACTGGTCATCGGTGCCACCGTGGGGAACGCGGTTTCCGATCTCGGGATCGACCTTGTGGCGGCGAACACGCCAGTGCTCGCGCCCGGGTTGGGTGCCCAGGGCGGCACCGTCGAGGGGCTGCGGAGGACCTTCGGCGACGCGCTGCCGCAGGTGCTGGTCAGCTCCAGCCGCGAGGTGTTGGACGCCGGCCCCGATGTGGCCACGCTGCGGGCCGCCGCGACGGGGACGGCGGCCCGGCTGCGCGAGGCGTTGCGACCGTGACCGAACTCAGATGTTTGCCGGTTTCCCGGCTCTCATGTCCGGATTCCTCGCAAACATCTGAGTTCGGTCCGAAGCAGTGACCGCACGGGCGGCGGCCCGGCCCGCGACGGCCCAGGCGAACAGCATCGG
>JBKPQA010000147.1:0-7439 GCA_046733835.1 Actinomycetota bacterium | reverse complement strand
ACGACGGTCAGCCCGACGAGGCCCAGCAGGACCCCTAGCTGCTGGCGCCGCGTCGGGCGTTCGTGGAGGGCGAGCGCCGCGATGACGACGGTGAAGATCACCTGCACCTGGACGACGAGGGACGCCAGGCCGGGCGGCATGCCGAGGTGGAGGGACAGGTAGAGCAGGCCGAACTGGCCGAAGCTGAGAAACAGCCCGACGAGGAAGATGTCTCGCCACCGGGCGTCTGGCCGCTTGACGACGAAGATCGCCGGCAGCAGGACGGCGACAAAGCGCAGCGCAACGAACGTCAGCGGCGGCATGTCGTGCAGCCCCGCGTCGATGACGACGAAGTTCGCGCCCCAGATGACCGCGACCGCAACGGCGGCCAGGGCGTGGCGCAGCGACATGGACTCCATCCTCCGCGATCCGACCGTGAAGCACCAGCGAATCATCTTGTGGTCGACGTTGTAGCATCGCTGCATGATCGACCTGGTGGCGCTGCAGTCGCTCCGAGCGGTCCAGTCCTCCGGTTCGGTCGTGGCGGCGGCCGAGGTTCTCGGATTCACACCGTCCGCGGTGTCGCAGCAGATCAAGAAGCTCGAGCGCCAGACCGGATCGGCGGTGCTCGAGCGGTACGGACGCGGGGTCTTACTCACCGACCACGGCGAGCGCCTCGCCGAGCACGGCGCTGACCTGCTCGACCGGATGGAGCAGATCGAGTCCGACCTCAGCTCCGCCGGATCGGTCGTGGCGGGGCGGCTGCGCGTGGCCGCCTTCTCTACGGCGGTACGCGGGCTGGTCGCGCCGATGCTGTCGTCGGTCGCGGCGGACGGGCACGACCTCGCGCTGAGCCTCGTGGAGCTCGACCCTCCTCAGGGAATGGAGGCGGTCGCCTCGGGCCAGGCGGACGCGGCCCTCGTCCACCAGTGGGGTGACACGCCGCTCGCCCACCCCGACCACGTCGAGGTGACGCCGATCGGCGTCGACATGGCCGACATCCTGGTCCCGGTCGGCCACCGGCTCGCCGAGCGGACGTCGGTGACCCCCGCCGACCTCGTCGGCGAGGTCTTCGCCTCCGCCCCGGTCGGCAGCGTCTGCCATGAGTGGCTGACCCGGATGTTCAGCGGCGTCGGCGGCCCCCCGCGCGTGTCGTTCTGGGCCGCGGAGTGGTCCTCGCACATCGCGCTGGTCAGCCATGGCGCCGCGGTGTCCCTGATCCCACGCCTGGGGCGCGAGCCGCTGCCGGAGTCGGTCCGAGTGCTGCCGGTCCGGGACCCGGTCCCCACACGTGAGGTGTCGCTGGCCTGGCGCCGGAGCATGCGATCCAGCCCGACGATCCGCTACTTGCGCGACGTCCTGGTCGACCTGGCCCCTCAGCTCGGGCTGCGGACTTGAGCGTCCGCCTGTGACGCAGACCGAATGCTCAGCGGCGCCGCTAGCTCCTGCAGCGGCCCGATCGACAGGCCGGAACGGCCAAAACCGCGGAAACTGGCACTGAAACGGGCTTCGTGCCTGTCGTTCAGGACCGACCCTGTCGCGTCAGGACGGGACGATCGTGGTGAGAATCTCGCGGCACTGCGCGACGTCGGTCTCCATCTGCCGGACCAGCGGCTCCACGCCCTCAAACTTCAAGGTCGGCCGCAGCCGCTTGACCAGCTCGTAACACACGTGCTCGCCGTAGAGCTCGAGGTCCGTGCGATCGAGGACGTACCCCTCGACCCGGCTCTCGTGACCGTCGAACGTGGGGTTCGTCCCGATGGACACCGCGCACGGGAGCACCCGGTCGATCGTCTGCTCCGGAAGGTCGTGACGGACCAGCCAACCCGCATACACGCCGTCGGCCGGGACGAGCCCCTCGACGTCACGCCCCAGGTTCGCGGTGGGGTAGCCGAGCGCCCGGCCGCGATGGTCGCCGTGGACGACGGTGCCGCAGACACTGTGCGGTCGACCGAGGACGATCGCCGCGCCCTCGACGTCGCCCTCCGCGAGCTGCGCCCGGGCCATGGTCGAGGACCAGCGCTGCCCGTCGCCGAGGTCGGCAAGGACGAGCACGTCGAAGTCGTGGGTCTTGCCCAGCTCGCGCAGCGTTTCGACGTTGCCCGAGTTCCGCCAGCCGAAGCGGGTGTCCTCGCCGACGATCACCGCACAGGCATGGAGGGCCTGGACGAAGACCTGCTCGACGAACTCCTCGGGCGTCAGGTGCGCGAAGTCGGTGGTGAACTCCATGACCAGCACCGCGTCGAGTCCGGTCCCGGCGAGGAGGCTGAGCCGCTGCGGCAGCGACGTCAGGCGCGCCGGCGCGCGCTCCGGGAAGAGGACCGCAACGGGGTGCGGGTCGAACGTCACGGCGACCGACGTCGCCTCGCGTGCACTCGCTTGCTCGACCAGCTGCCCGAGCACCGCGCGGTGTCCACGGTGCACACCGTCGAAGTTGCCCAGCGTGACGACGGACCGGCCGAGGTCGGAGGGGACCTCGGAGAGTCCGTTCCAGACGTGCACGGATGACACTCTAGAAGGCACGACGACGCCGGAACCCTAGGGTTGACGCGTGCCCGAGTACCTCGTCCTGCTCGCGCCGTCGAGCAACCGGGTATATGCGGGTGAGGCGCCGGCGATCACCGCGGCCGAGGCCGAGATCGTCGTGTCGGCGGCCCATCCGGCCGGACTGTTGGCTGCCGCACCGACCTCGGTCGAAGGGGTGCCATACCTAGCCGTCGAGCTGGCCCACGACGTCGACCCCAGCGTCCTCGGCGGCCTGGCTGCGACGCACGCGGTCTTCGCTTGTGAGGGCTCGCTGCTGCGGCCGGTCCGGGCGTCGGACCGGACCCGCTTCGACGAGGACCTGCTCAGCATCCCGAAGTACCCGGGAAAGACCAACGAGCAGCTGACCCGCGTCCTGCTCAACGTCACCCTCGCGTCGACCGACCTTCTGGACCGCGGGCGGATCACCGTCCTCGATCCCCTGGCCGGTCGGGGCACGACGCTCAGCTGGGCGTTGACCCTCGGCCACGACGCCGTCGGCGTCGAGGTCGAGCGGCGGGAGGTCGAGGCGTACGCGGCGTTCCTCACCACCTGGTTGCGCCGCAAGCGGATCAAGCACCGGATCGGTACACACCCCTTGCGGCGCAACGGGATTCACCTGGCCGAGGTCCTCGACGCGCAGGTCGGCCGGGACTATTCCCAGACCTTGACCGTCTATGCGGCTGACACCATGGCCACTGCGGATCTCCTCCAACGGCGGCGAGTCGACGTCGTGGTCACCGATGCGCCGTACGGCGTCGCTCACGGGAGCCGTGGCGCTCGAAGCGGCCGCGACCGCAGCCCCGCGCAGCTCCTGGAGGCCGCACTGCCGGTGTGGGTGTCGGCGCTCCGACCCGGCGGCGCCGTCGGGATCGCCTGGAACACCCACGGACTGAGCCGCGGCGACCTCGCCGGGCTGTGTGAAAAGGCCGGTCTCGACGTATGCGACGACGGCCCCTACCGCCGGTTCGCTCACCGAGTCGATGCGGGCATCCACCGGGATCTCATGGTTGCCCGCCTCCCCCGCTGACCGCCGCTTTCTCGCTTCCAAGCCCCGGCGTAGTACTGAGTTTCGCGGCTCTGCGGGGCCGAAAACTTGGTGCTACGCCGGGTTGGAAGGCGGAAAGACGACGAGAGGCCGGGCCTCGGAGCGCGACTCGTCCAGCATCGCGAGCAGGGACCCGTCCGGCCCCACCGCGGCGACGACGGGCTCACCATGACGAGCAGCCGGTATGCGTCGGCCGTGGCGGACTGCTTCGGCCTCCTCCGGACTCAGCTCGTGGACCACGAACGAGGCCCGCGCCGCGTCGCCCATCGACCGCACCGGCACGGGTCCCCCCGGCTCGAGCTGTTCCAGCGGGACGGCGTCGCGCACATGGAACCGCCCCACCCGCGTCCGTCGCAGGGCGGTGAGATGTCCGCCAACTCCGAGAAGGGCTCCGAGGTCCCGAGCCAGCGCGCGAACGTACGTCCCGGACGACACCTCCACCTCGACGTCGACGTCGAGGCATCGGCCGGCGGGCCGAACGTCGCGCACCGAGAACCGACTGACCGTCACCGGCCGGGCAACCAGCTGGACGTCCTCACCAGAGCGCACCCTGGCATACGAGCGTCGGCCCTCGATCTTGATGGCGCTTACCGCACTGGGCACCTGCTCGATGTCGCCCGTGAGCCGTGCGACCGCCGCGTCCAAGGCAACGCGCGAAACGCCGGAGCCGTCGACCGCCGAAACCACCTCGCCCTCGGCGTCGTCGGTGACCGTCGACTGCCCGAGGCGGACGGTCGCCGCATACTCCTTTTCGCAGCCGACGAGGAAAGTCAGCAGCTTCGTGGCCCGGCCGATGCCGAGCACGAGCAGGCCCGTGGCCATCGGGTCGAGCGTTCCGGCGTGTCCGACTCGGCGGGTGCCGGAGACTCGGCGAACGCGGGCGACGACGTCGTGCGACGTCCAGCCAGCGGGCTTGTCGACGAGAAGCAGACCTTCGACGAGGCCCTCAGACGCCGTCGTCATCCAGAGACGAGGGCTTCTTGTACGGGTCGGCGTCGCCCGCGTAGGAAGCGCCCTGGCGGTTGCGGGCCAGCTCGGCGTCCGCGGCCCGCGTGGCGACGAGGACGTCCTCCAGGTGGGCCGCTCCCTCCGGCAGCGCGTCGGGAACGAACTCCAACGACGGCGTGAGTCGGATCCCCAACGCCCGACCGACCGCCGACCGGATCTTGCCTCGAGCGGACTCCAGCGCCTCCGCTGTCGCCGCGCGCTCCTCGTCGGATCCGTAGGCGGTGTAGAAGACCGTCGCGTGCTGCGCATCCCCGGTGACGCGAACGTCGGTGATGGTCACGAAACCGAGCCGCTCGTCCTTGACGCGGTGCTCGAGAAACTCGGCGACGACGACCTTGGTCCGGTCGGCGATCTTGCGGGCGCGTGCCGGGTCGGCCATGACAGCAGCCTTTCAGAGGATGCGGCGACCCGCCCGGTGAGGGGCGAGCCGCCGCGTGGGACCAGCGAGGGTCAGGCCCTCGGCTTCTCCCTCATCTCGAACGTCTGGATCGTGTCGCCGACCTGGAGGTCGTTGAACGAGCCCAGGTTGATACCGCACTCGAAGCCCTCGCGGACCTCGGTGACGTCGTCCTTGAACCGGCGCAGCCCCGCGATCTCGAGGTTCTCCCCGATGACCGTCCCGTCCCGCAGGATGCGGGCGCGGGCGCCACGACGGATCTCGCCGGACCGGACGATCGAGCCGGCGATGTTGCCGAACTTGCTCGACCGGAAGATCTCGCGGATCTCCGCCTCACCCAGGCGGACCTCCTCGAACTCCGGCTTCAGCATGCCCTTGAGCGCCGCCTCGATCTCCTCGATGGCCTGGTAGATCACCGAGTAGTACCGAATCTCGACGCCCTCACGGTCGGCGACGTCGGCGTTCTGGCCCTCAGCCCGGACGTTGAACCCGATGATGATCGCGTCCGACGCCATGGCCAGGTTGATGTTGTTCAGCGTGATCGCGCCGACGCCCCGGTCGATGATCCGGAGGTCGACCTCGTCGCCCACGTCGATCTGGAGCAGCGCGTCCTCGAGGGCCTCGACCGAACCCGATGCGTCACCCTTGAGGATGAGGTTGAGGGTGTCGACCTTGCCCTGGGCGAGCGCCTCGTTGAGGTCCTCGAGCGAGATCCGCTTGCGGGCCTTGGCCAGCGAGGCGGCGCGCGACGCGGCCTCCTTGCGCTCGGCGATCTGACGGGCGGTCCGGTCGTCAGGCGCCACGAGGAACGTGTCGCCGGCGCCGGGCACCGAGGTCAGACCGAGCACGAGGACCGGCCGCGACGGGGTCGCCTGCGCCACGGTGTTGCCGTACTCGTCGAGCATCGCCCGGACCCGGCCGAAGCCCGAGCCCGCGACGATGGCGTCGCCGACGTGCAGCGTTCCGGACTGCACCAGGACGGTCGCCACCGGACCACGCCCCTTGTCGAGGTGGGTCTCGATCGCGACGCCGCGGGCGTCCTTGTCGGGGTTGGCCCGCAGGTCGAGCGCGGCGTCGGCGGTGAGGAGCACCGCCTCGAGGAGGCCGTCGATGTTCTCGCCGGTCCGGGCGGACACGTTGACGAACATCGTCTCGCCGCCGTACTCCTCGGCCACGAGGTTGTACTCGGTGAGCTGCTGGCGCACCTTCTCCGGGTTCGCGCCCTCCTTGTCGATCTTGTTGACCGCCACGACGATCGGCACGTCGGCCGCCTGCGCGTGGTTGAGCGCCTCGATGGTCTGCGGCATCACACCGTCGTCCGCCGCCACCACGAGGATTGCGATGTCGGTGACCTTGGCGCCACGGGCTCGCATGGCGGTGAACGCCTCGTGACCCGGGGTGTCGATGAAGGTGATCTGCCGCTCCTGGTCCTCGAGGTGGGTCGCGACCTGGTATGCGCCGATGTGCTGGGTGATGCCGCCGGCCTCGCCTTCGGCCACCTTCGCCTGCCGGATGGCGTCGAGGAGCTTGGTCTTGCCATGGTCCACGTGACCCATAACGGTGACGACCGGAGGACGGGGCATCAGCTCGTCGTCGCTCTCGGCCTCACGCTCGGCCTCGAGGTCGATGTTGAACTGCTCGAGCAGCTCGCGCTCCTCGTCCTCGGGCGAGACGACCTGGACGTCGTAGCCCAGCTCGGCGCCCAGGAGGCGGAAGGTGTCCTCGTCGAGCGACTGCGTCGCGGTGGCCATCTCACCGAGGTGGAACAGCACCGTGACGAGCGACGCCGGGCTGGCGCCGATCTTGTCGGCGAAGTCGGTCAGCGAGGCGCCACGCCGCATCCGCACGATCTGCGAACCGTCGCCACGGGGGACCTGCACGCCACCGATGGTCGGGGCCTGCATCTGCTCGAACTCCTGGCGCTTGGCCCGCTTCGACTTGCGCCCCCGGACCGGACGGCCACCACCGCGACCGAACGCGCCCGGAGCCGAGCCTCGGCCGCCGGCGCCCGGACGGCCACCGCCACCACGGCCGCCGAAGCCGCCGGCACCACCGCCACCGGGGCCACCGGGACGACCAGGCGCACCAGGACGGCCACCCGGCCCACCGGGGCGAGTGCCCGGACGACCGATGGTGGTGCGGTCGGGCATCATCCCGGGGTTGGGACGCATACCGCCGGGCCGGGGACCCGCGGCACCGGTGCCACCGGGACGGGGACCGGCCGCGCCGGGACCACCCGGACGGGACTGCGGGCGAGGCATGCCCTGACTGGGGGCGAACGGGTTGTTGCCCGGTCGCGGCGAGCCTTCACGGGCGGCTGCTGGGCGGCCCATGCCCTGGCTCGGGGCGAACGGGTTGTTGCCCGGCCGGGGCTGGCCCGGTCGCGGCGCTGGACGCGGGGCGCCGGGCGAGGCCGGAGCGGCTGGACCTGTCTCTTATACACATCTCCGAGCCCACGAGACTAGGTATGTTATCTCGTATGCC
>JBKPQA010000146.1:0-4282 GCA_046733835.1 Actinomycetota bacterium | reverse complement strand
CTGCGCTGTCCCGGCTCCTCGAACGCTTCATCGAGCCCGTGGAGCGCGCCGACATGCTGGATATGCCCTCCGAGGCGCTCGACAAGGTGGTGGCCTCGGCGATCCCGCACGGGCCGGTCAAGGACGTGCTCTCCGGTGTCGCGGCCGGTCACCCGCTCCATCCAGCGCTCGTGACCGTACCGATCGGTGCCTTCACCGGCGCGGTGGCTCTCGACCTCACCGGTCGTGAGCAGTCGGCCGCCCGCACCCTCGTCGGCCTGGGGCTGCTCAGCAGCGTGCCGACCGCCTTGGCCGGTCTTTCCGACTGGAGCGACACCCGAGGGGCCGAGCGCCGGGTCGGCTTCACTCACCTGACCCTCAACGTGGTCGGGCTCGGGATCATCGCGGCGTCGTGGTTCTCGCGCCGCAAGCACCCGGGCACCGGCGTCTTCGACAGCCATGGCCCCTGGCTGACGTTCACAGGATTCGGGGTTCTCGGCGTGTCCGCCTGGCTGGGCGGACACCTCTCCTACGCGCTGGGGGTCGGCGTCGACACCACCGCGTTCCAACGTCCTCCGCAGGAATGGACCGACGCCGCGGCCGAGGACGAGCTCGTGGAAGGCCGGCCGATCGCGGCCACCGTGGGGACCATCCCCGTTCTCCTCGTTCGAACGGGTGGCCGGATCCATGCGCTCGGCGACCGTTGCACGCACCGCGGCGGACCGCTCCACGAGGGCCAGTTGGAGGATGGCTGCATCCAATGCCCCTGGCACGCAAGCCGGTTCGCCCTCGAGGACGGAGCCGTCGTCCGAGGACCGGCGACCCGGCCGGCGCCGATGTTCGAGACACGCGTGATCGGTGGTCGGGTCCAGGTCCGACGCGACGAGGTGCGTACTCTCCGGCTGAACCCAGCCGGCTGACCCGTCCCTGCGCATACCGCTCCAGACGGTCACACTGGGAACGACCGAGCCGGAAGGGGTGTGCGCGGGTGCCGACGGCCGACAAGCTCGCGACGTACCGGAAGAAGCGCGACTTCACGCGCACCCGGGAACCCGCGGGGGCCACCGTCTCCGTCGGGTCGCTCCCGACGGGAAACCGGTTCGTCGTGCAGCGTCATCGCGCTCGTCGGCTGCACTACGACTTCCGGCTGGAGATGGACGGGGTGCTGGCCAGCTGGGCGGTCCCGAAAGGGCCGACCTTGGACCCGAATGTCCGCCGTGCGGCCTTTCACGTCGAGGACCACCCGCTCGAGTACTACGACTTCGAGGGCGTGATCCCCGCCGGCGAGTACGGCGGCGGGGACGTCATCGTGTGGGACGTCGGCACGTGGGACCACTACTACCAGCGGGAAGGCCTCGACGCGGTCGACGCGGTGGCGCGGGGCGAGCTGCACCTGGAGCTCGACGGCCAGAAGCTCAAGGGCAAGTTCGTCCTGGTCCGCACGTCGGTGGACGACGCCGGCAAGGAGAGCTGGCTGCTGCTGCACAAGAAGGACGACTTCGCGGCGAAGGGCTGGGACCCCGAGGAGCACCCTCGATCCGTCCTGTCCGGCCGCACGAACGACGAGGTGAAGGCTGACCCCGACCGGCTCTGGCGGTCCGACCTGCCGGCCTCGGAGGCGGCGATCCTGTTGCGGCCGCCCGTCTTCGAGCCGGTGTCGCATTCGCAGCTACGCGCCCTGGACCGGCTCCCTTCGTCCGGCGGGCGGTGGGAGGTATTCGGCCGCGAGCTCAAGGTCACCAATCTCGACAAGGTGCTGTTCCCACCCCGGTCCCGCGAGAAGCCGGTCACCAAGCGCGACCTGATCCGGTATGCGGCGCAGATCGGCCCGACGCTCGTCCCCTACCTGACCCGCCGAGCCCTCAACATGCACCGGTACCCTAACGGTGTTGGTACCAAAGGCTTTTGGCACAAGGAGCTCCCGGACCACGCGCCGTCGTGGCTGACCCGGTGGGACAACCCGGACGCCGACCCCGATGAGACGCAGACCTATCTGGTGGTCGACGAGCCGGCCGCGGTTGTGTGGGCGGCGAACTTCGGCGCGCTGGAGTGGCACGCGTGGACGTCACGCATCGAGGACCCTCAGTTGCCCACGTACGCACTGTTCGACATCGACCCGGGCGAGACGACGACGTGGTCGGAGATCCTGGCGCTGGCGCGTCTGCACCGCACGGCCTTCGAGCATCTCGATGTCGCAGCTTTCCCCAAGCTCACTGGTCGCCGGGGCCTGCAGATCTGGGTGCCCATCGCCACGGGACCGTCCTTCGACGACACCCGCGAGTGGGTGGAACGAGTGTCGCGGACGGTCGGCGCCGTGATGCCCGACGCGGTGAGCTGGAAGTGGCAGGTACGCGAACGCGGCGGCCTGGCCCGGCTCGACTACACGCAGAACGCCATCAACAAGACTCTCGTCGCGCCCTACAGTCCGCGAGCCACTGCCGGTGCCTCGGTCTCTGCGCCGATCGAGTGGGACGAGCTCGAGGATCCGAAGCTGCGGCCCGACCGCTACACGATCCGCAGCATCCTCAAGCGACTCGACGAGCGCGGAGACGTCTTCGCGCCGGTGCTGACCACGCCGCAGCGGCTCCCGCCGCTGCAATGACCGGCGGGCAGTGGGCGGGGTTTCCGCTGTCACACGGGGAGAATCCCGCCCAATCACCGGGTTGACCGCTGCCGGGTGACGTCAGAGGACCGGGCGGCCTCCGGTGACGGCGATCCGTGCGCCGGACACGTAGCTCGCCTCGTCCGAGGCCAGCATGACGTAGACCGGCGCCAGCTCCGCCGGCTGCCCGGCACGGCCGAGAGGGGTGTCGCCGCCGAAGCTTTTGACCTTCTCCTCCGGCATCGTCGAGGGGATCAGCGGCGTCCAGATCGGGCCGGGCGCGACGCTGTTGACCCGAATGCCGTCGGGTCCGAGAAGCTGAGCCAGGCTGGCACAGAAGTTGGCGATGGCGGCCTTGGTGGCCGCATACGGCGCGAGCGTCGGCGACGGCGTGTCAGAGTTCACCGACGAGCTGCCGATGATCGACCCGCCGGACGGCATGTGCGGCAGTGCCGCCTTGACGAGATAGAAGAACGCCGAGACGTTGGTCGCGAAGGTGTGCTCCCACTCCTCGTCGGAGATCTCGTCGAGGCTCTCGTGGCTCATCTGGTATGCCGCGTTGCTCACCAGCACGTCGATCCGGCCGAACTCGGCGACCGCTCGGTCGATGATGTTGCGGCACTGCTGGGCCTTGGCGATGTCACCCGGCACCAGCACCGCCTTCTGGCCGGCCTCCCGGACCAGGCGGGCGGTGTCCTCCGCGTCCTCGTCCTCGCTGAGGTAGGACAGGAGCACGTCGGCGCCCTCACGCGCATACGCGATGGCCACGGCCCGACCGATGCCGCTGTCCGCGCCGGTGATCACCGCCTTCTTGCCGGCGAGACGGCCGCTGCCGCGGTAGGACTCCTCGCCGTGGTCGGGGCGGGGCCGCATGTCGGCGGTGGTTCCGGGCGGTTCCTGGGTCTGGGCGGGTTGGCTCATGCCGGCTCGTTACCCCACCTGCGGTCCCGTATGCGTCAGCCGCGCCCGTGAGACGGTGGGGCCCATGTCCAGCACCCTGCCACGGGACGTCACGCCGATGCTCGCCACCGCCGGACGGCTGCCGGAGCAGGACGACGGCTGGGCCTACGAGATCAAGTTCGACGGAGTGCGGGTCCTCACCTTCCTCGAAAAGGGCCGCGCCACGCTGGTGACCCGCAACGGCAACGACGTCACCGCGTCCTACCCCGAGCTCGCGGACATCACCGGCGCCCTCGGCAAGCGCTCGCTGATCCTCGACGGGGAGGTGGTCGTGTTCGACCCCAAGGGCCGGACCGACTTCTCCTTGCTTCAGTCCCGGATGCACGTCCGCGCGCCGTCGGAGGCGCTGCGGCGGTCGGCCCCGGTCAAGCTGCTCGTCTTCGACGTCCTGTTCCTCGACCGAACGTCGCTGATGCCGCGCTCGTACGACGAGCGGCGCGCGGCCCTGCTCGACCTCGGCCTGCGCGGCGCCGCCTGGGACACGCCGCGCGCCGTCGAGGGTGACGGGCCGACGATCCTCGAGGCGTCCCGGGAGCAGGGTCTCGAGGGCATCATGGCCAAGCAGCGCTCGTCGCCGTACCTGCCCGGGCGCCGTGTCACGACCTGGCTGAAGGTGAAGAACATCCGGCGAACCTCGGCGGTTGTCGTGGGATGGCGGCCGGGTGAGGGCAACCGGGAGGGACACCTCGGGTCGCTGCTGCTCGGTGTGCACGGTGACGGCGGGTTCGAGTATGCGGGTCA